>NZ_JBWKKF010000002.1:332430-520128 GCF_056431745.1 Amycolatopsis sp. NPDC045836
TCCCCCCCCCCCCTCCCCTCCCCAAAAACACCCTATCCGTTGTTTTCTCTGTCCACCCCCCCCCCCCCCCCCCCCCCCCCCCCCCCCCCCCGCCGTCGTCACAATGAAAAACCGGGGGGGCGAAATTTCAGGAGTACAACTCCAGGATCCGACTGACCTCAGCAGCCAACCGATCCCGCCCCGCCGCCAAATACGCACAAGGATCGTGCACGGCCGGTTTCCGGTGCCGGTACTCCATCACCCCGTCCGCGAACACCCGGCGCACCAGATCCGCACAGGTCAACCGGGTCACCCCGGCACGCACGGCGGCCGCCAGCTCGTCGTCCGTGGCGACCGGGCAGTCGGCCAGGGCCAGCGGCGCCCCCGTCCTCCGGCGCAACCGGGAAATTAGCTCCAGGTCCGGCAAGCCGTCCCTGGCGCCCACGGCGAGGGTGTCCACCCCGGTGGCCGCGGCGAATTCGCCCGCGTTCCCCGGGTCGACCCGCCCGCCCAGCCCGGCTTCCACCCAGACCCCGTTGCGGTGGCAGTACTCCACCACCTCGCGCGCCATCGCCAGGTCCGAAGTGGACATCCGGAACAGCACCGAGCCGAAGCCCAGCTCGACCACCTCGGTCATCCGCGACAACGAGTCCACGTGGTCGAAGTGCAGCGCCACCGGCACCGTCGCCGACTTGGCCGCGGCCAGCGCGGCGGCCGCGATCGGGGCCAGCGCGCCGTGGTAGCGCACCGCGGCCCGGCTGATCTGCAGCAGCACCGGTGACCGCACCGCCTGCGCGCCGTCGATCACCGCGGTCAGCTGTTCGAGTTGGATGACGTCGAAGGCGACCCGGCCGGGCCGCAGGATCTCACGCGCCGATACCAGCGGCATCCGTCACCTGCCAGGCGAGCAGTCCGGCACCGAGGCAACCGGCGCGGTCCCCGAGTTCGGCCCTCCGCAGTTCGGGCACCCGCTGGAAGGTCAGGTACCCGGTCAGCGCCCGGCGGACCGGCTCCAGCAGGAACTCCCCCGCACTGAACAGGCCGCCGCCGAGCACCACCACCTCGGGCGCGACCACCGTGGTGAGCAGCCGCAGGCCGCGGGCCAGCGCGTCGACGGCCTCGTCGAAGACCGCCTTCGCGTCCGGGTCACCGGCTCGCGCCGCGTCGACGACCACCCGTGCGCCTTCGTCGGGGCGCCCGGTCCGCTCGGCGTACCGCCGCCCGATGGCCGACGCCGAGGCCACCGCCTCCAGGCAGCCGACCGCACCGCACGGGCACGGCAGGCCGTGGCCGACGTCGGCGTGCCCGATCTCCCCCGCGTAGCCGCCCGCCGCGTACGGCTTGCCGTCGATCATGATCGCCACCGCGATCCCGGTGCCCACCGGCAGGAACGCGCAGTCGGCCACCCCGCGCGCCGCACCCGCGGTCGCTTCGGCGAGCCCGCCCGCACGCACGTCGTGGTCGAAGGCCACCGGCACCCCCAGCCGTTCGGCGAGGATCTCCCGGAACGGCACCTCGCGCCAGCCGAGGTTCGACGAGTAGTGCGCCACCCCGTCGTCGACGATGCCCGGCACGACCACGCCGACCCCGGCCGGTGGCCGCCCGCCGGTCAGTTCCCCGCTGAGCGCCACCACCTGCTCGGCCACCGCCGCCGCGGTGGTGTGCCCGCCGAGCGCCCGTGCCGTCGGCTGCCGCAGCACCTTCAGCTCGGTCAGCTCGCGGTCGAGCAACGCGGCCTTGATCGCCGTCCCGCCGATGTCCAGTGCCACCACCGCAGCATCCATGGGCTGATTCTGCCGCCTGCCCGATCCCGGCGGTCACCGGCCGTCGAGCAGCAGCGCGATGCCGTCGAGCACCCGGGCGAGGCCGAACTCGAAGGTGTCGTCGAAGTGGGTCGCCTCCCGCTGCACGTCCATCAGTTCGGCGAGCCGGGGGTGGGTCTCCGACCCCACGTCCCGCGCGATCTCCCGGCCGGTGGTCTCCCACCACTGCTCGATGTCCACCCCCGAGGCGCGGGTGGCCTCCCAGTCGTTGGCCATCATCAGGCCGATGCCGCTGGTGTAGTTCGTCACGGTCAGCAACAGCTGGAACTTCTCGGTGGCGGTCAGGTCGTACCCGTTGAACGAGGCGAGCGCCCACTCCACGTCCTCGGACATGTTGGGCCGCAACGCCGTGCGCGGGGTGGCCAGGTACGGCAGCACCCACGGGTAGCGCTGGTAGAGCGCCCAGTCGTTGCGCGCCATCGCGGCCATCCGTTCGCGCCAGCCGGTCACCTCCAGCGAGCGCGGGGTCTGCCGGGCGATCACCTCTTCGACCATCAGCGCCAGCAGTTCGTCCTTGCCGGGCACGTGCCGGTAGAGCGACATGGTGCCCGCGCCGAGTTCGGCGGCGATCCGGCGCATGGACAACGCCCCGGCGCCCTCGGCGTCGGCCACGTCGATCGCCGCCTGCACGATCGACGCCAGGGTCAGCACCCGCTCCGGATCGGCGGGCGCGGACCGCTTCACGGTGGCCCCGGCCGCCACCCGCGCCCGGTACGCCTTGGCCTGGCAGGACCGCGAGCAGTACCGCGGCCGGCGCCCCCGCGCGGGCACCTCCAGCCGCGTCCCGCATTCCGCACAACTCATTTCCACACGCTCCCGTACTCGTGACGAAATAATAGCACGAGATCGTGATGAAAACAGCGCCGTGACGTTTCTACCTGCACAAATGCCACTTGCCTCCCCGTTTCCGGCATGCGTATCTTGTACGCACCAAGTCCGCGTACACCGTATTCAAGGGGACACCCGAAATGACCACCAAAGCCGGCCGCCGCGAGTGGCTCGGCCTCGCCGTGCTCGTGCTGGCCTGCCTGCTCGTGTCGATGGACATGAGCGTGCTGCTCTACGCGATCCCGTTCATCAGCGAGGACCTCACCCCCAGCAGCACCCAGCTGCTGTGGATCATCGACGTCTACGGCTTCCTGCTGGCCGGGCTGCTGATCACCATGGGCTCGCTCGGCGACCGGATCGGCAGGCGGCGGCTGCTGCTGTTCGGCGCGGCCCTGTTCGGCCTGGCCTCGATCGCCGCCGCCTTCTCGAGCAGCCCCGAACTGCTGATCGCCAGCCGCGCGCTGCTCGGCGTCGCCGGGGCCACGCTGGCGCCGTCCACCTTGGCGCTGATCAGGAACATGTTCGCCGACGAAGGCCAGCGCCGGGCCGCGATCGGCATCTGGACCGGCGGCTTCGCCGGGGGCGTGATGATCGGCCCGATCGTCGGCGGGGTGCTGCTCAACCACTTCTGGTGGGGCTCGGTGTTCCTGATCAACGTGCCGGTGATGGTGCTGATGCTGGTGCTCGCCCCGCTCCTGCTGCCCGAGTTCACCGATCCGCGGCCGGGCCGGTTCGACCTGCTCAGCGCGGTCCTGTCGCTGGGGGCGGTGCTGCCGGTCATCTACGGCATCAAGGAACTCGCCGCCGGGGGCACCGCCGGCTGGGAGGCGGTGGCGGCGCTGGCCGCGGGGCTGCTGCTCGGGGTGGTCTTCGTGCACCGGCAGCGGTCGCTGGCAAGGACGGCGCGAAGCGCTCCGTTGCGGGAGGCGGCGGGTGCCGGGCGGGCCGAGCCGATGATCGATCTCGAGCTGTTCACCGGACGCCGGTTCAGCACCGCCATCGCCACCACCACGGTCACCCAGTTCGCGATGATGGGCCTGGCCTACTTCAGCAGCCAGTACCTGCAATCGGTGCTCGGTTACCGGCCGCTGGAGGCGGCGTTGTGGACGCTGCCGACGATGGTCGGCATGTTCGCCGGCCTGGCGCTCGGCGGCACGCTCGCCACCCGGATCCGCCCGGCCTACCTGATGGGCGGCGGGCTGGCCACCGGCGCTTCCGGCTACCTGGTGTTCAGCTTCGCCACCCCGGACACCGGGCTGCCGCCGCTGCTCGCCGGCGCCACCCTGATGACCCTGGGCATGGGCGTGGTCACCGTGCTGGCCACCGAGGTGGTGCTGGCCACGGCTCCGCCGGAACGCGCGGGCGCGGCGTCGGCGCTGTCCGAGACCAGCACCGAATTCGGGGGCGCGCTGGGCATGGCCGTGCTGGGCACGATCGGTGCCGCGGTCTACCGGTCGTCGGTCGACGTGCCCGGCGGCCTGCCGCCGGAGGCCGCCGAAGCCGCGCGCGACACGCTCGGCGGTGCGGTCGCGGTCGCCGGCCAGCTGCCGCCCGAGCTCGGCGCCGGGTTCCTGCGCGACGCGCACGAAGCGTTCACCGACGGCATGGGCGTGACCATGCTGATCGGGGCCGGAACGCTGCTGGCCGCGGCCGTGCTGGTCGCCACGCTGCTGCGCCAGGTCAGCCTGTCACGAGTCGAAGTCCACGGTTAACGCGTCGGCCGCCGGGAAGGTCTGGCAGGTGAGCACGAAGCCCGCGTCCACTTCGGACGCTTCGAGGGCGAAGTTCCGCCGCATGTCGGCCTTCCCGTCGGTCACCTTGGCCCGGCAGGTCCCGCACACCCCGCCCTTGCAGGCGAACGGCAGGTCGGGCCGCAGCCGCTGGGCCCCGTCCAGGATGGTCTCCTCGCGGGACAGCGGCACGGTGGTGGCCCGGCCGTCCAGCACGATGGTCACCTCGCTGCTGGGCCCTTCGATGGCGGCGTCCGGGTGCCGGACCGGGGCGGGCGGCAGGTCGTCGACGTAGAACAGCTCCTGGTGCACGCGCTCACGCGGCACGCCACGGCGTTCCAGCACGTCCTGCGCGTCGGTGACCATGCCGTACGGCCCGCACAGCCACCAGTGGTCCACCCGCTCGGCGTCCATCAGCCGGTCGACCAACGCGCTCAGCTTCTCGCCGTCCAGGCGCCCGCTGAACAACTCGGCTTCCCGCGGCTCGCGGGAGAGCACGTGCACCAGCTCCAGGCGTTCCCGGTAGCGGTCCTTCAGGTCCGCCAGTTCGTCGGCGAACATCACCGTGTCGGTGCGGCGGTTGCCGTAGAGCAGCGTGGCCGACGACTCCGGGTCGGCCAGCACGGAGGACACGATGGACAACACCGGCGTGATGCCCGAACCGGCCGCGATCAGCACGTGGTGCGCGGACTGGTCGAGGTCCGGGGTGAAGTTCCCGGCCGGCGGCAGCACTTCGATCGTGTCGCCCGCCGCCACCTCGTGCACCAGCCAGCTGGAGAAGGCGCCGCCGGGCACCTCGCGCACGCCGATCCGCGGCTTCGCCCCGGCCGGCGCGCAGATCGAGTAGGACCGCCGTTCGTCGCGGTCCCCGAGCACCCGCCGCAGGGTCAGCGACTGCCCCGGCCGGAAGGCGTACTCGGCGGCCAGTTCGGCGGGCACGTCGAAGGTGACGGCCACGGCGTCGGCGCACAGGCGCTCGACACCGGCCACCCGCAGCGGGTGGAACTCCGAGCGTCGGCGGGTGTTCGTCGTCGTCACTCAGATCTCCTTGAAGTGCTCGAAGGGCTCGGCGCAGGCACGGCACCGGTTCAGCGCCTTGCAGGCCGTGCCGCTGAACTCCGAGAGCCGTTCGGTGTCCGCGGAACCGCAGTGCGGGCAGGCCACCCGCGGCCGCGGTGCGCTCAGCGTCAGCGGGATCGGGCCGGACGGCCGCTTCGGCGCGCTCCCCGGCGGCGCGATGCCCGCTTCGGCGAGCTTGCGGCGGCCGGAGTCGGTGATCCAGTCGGTGGTCCACGCCGGGTGCAGCACCGTGCGCACCTCGACCTCGCGGTACCCGGCCCGCCGCAACGCGTGCTCCAGGTCGTCGCGCATGGTGTCCATCGCCGGGCAGCCGGTGTAGGTCGGCGTGATCGCCACGGTGACCCGGCCGTCCTCTTCGGACACTTCACGCAGCACGCCGAGTTCGGCCAGCGTCACCATCGGCAGTTCCGGGTCGGTGACGGTTTCGGCCACGGCGAGCGCGGTCACCACGTCGCTCCCGGGTGGGCCCGCGCCACGCTCTGCATTTCGGCGAGCAGCGACACCAGTTCGGCGCTGTGCGAGCCCGTCCGGCCACCACCTTCGGCGACCGGCGTACCGGCCGGGAGTCGCAGGGTGGCCGCGGAGAGCACCTGCGCGAGCACGTCGCCGAACTCCGCACGCACCCCGGGGTCGTCGAGCAGTTCCGCGGTGTACGGCCACACCGCGTCCAGCCCGGTCTGCATCTTCTCGTGCGACAACTCGGTCCCGTCACCGAGCCGGACCGCCCACTGCGCCGCGTAGTCGCGGTGGTAGACCAGCTCCTTGACCCCCTTGGCCGCGATCGCCGCGAGCACCTGGTCCGCCGACGAGGTGAGCCGCTGGAACACCGCCAGCCGCCAGGTGCTGAACACCAGCAGCCGCGCGATGGAGAAGGCGAAGTCGCCGTTGGCCGGTTCGACCAGCCGGACGTTGCGGAACTCCCCGGCGTCCCGCAGGAACGCCAGTTCGTCCTCACCGCGGCCGGTGCCGTCGGCCTTGCCCGCCCTGGCCAGCAGCAATCGGGCCTGGCCGAGCAGGTCGAGGCCGATGTTGGCCAGCGCGACCTCGTCCTCCAGTTCGGGTGCGTTCGTGCACCACTCCTGCAACCGGTGCGACATGATCAGCGCGTCGTCGCCGAGCCCGAGGCAGAGCGCCGCCAGTTCCCCGGCGTCCACCTCGGCCGGAACGGTGGTGTCCACCCCGGCGAGCGGGTCGTCGAAGCCGGTGCCGAAGGCCCAGCGGGAGTCGTCGGTGCCTTCGGTGAGCGCTTCGTAGGCGTTGTCAAAGGACATCGGGCACTCACATGTGGGGAACGTTGTCGGGGATGTCGTAGAAGGTCGGGTGCCGGTACACCTTGTCGCCGCTGGGCGCGAAGAACGGGTCCTTCTCGTCCGGGCTGGACGCGGTGATGTCGGCGGCCTTGACCACCCAGATGCTCACGCCCTCGTTGCGCCGGGTGTAGAGGTCACGGGCGTGGTGCAGGGCCATCTCGTCGTCCGCGGCGTGCAGCGAACCCACGTGCACGTGGTTCAGCCCGCGCTTGCCCCGGACGAAGACCTCGTACAGCGGCCAGTCGTGCTTCATGCCGTCCCCCTCTTCTTCGCCGCGTGCGCGGCCGCCGCCTCCCGCACCCACGCGCCGTCCTCCTGCGCCCGGCGCCGCCGTTCGATCCGCTCGGCGTTGCACGGCCCGTCGCCGGAGATCACGCGCTTGAGCTCGGACCAGTCGATCTCACCGAAGTCGTAGTGCCCGCGTTCGGCGTTCCACTTCAGGTCCGGGTCGGGGAAGGTGACGCCGAGCGCTTCGGCCTGCGGCACCGACATGTCGACGAACCGCTGGCGCAGCTCGTCGTTGGTGTGGCGCTTGATCTTCCAGGCCATCGACTGCGCGGTGTTCGGCGATTCGGCGTCCGGCGGGCCGAACATCATCAGCGACGGCCACCACCAGCGGTTCACCGCGTCCTGCACCATCTCGCGCTGCGCCCCGGTGCCCCGCATCATCGTCATCAGCAGCTCGTACCCCTGCCGCTGGTGGAACGACTCCTCCTTGCAGATCCGGATCATCGCCCGCGCGTACGGGCCGTAGGAACTGCGGCACAGCGGGACCTGGTTGCAGATGGCCGCACCGTCCACCAGCCAGCCGATCACGCCGACGTCGGCGAAGGTCAGCGACGGGTAGTTGAAGATCGAGCTGTACTTCTGCTTGCCGTTGATCAGCTTGTCGGTCAGCTCCGCGCGATCGGCGCCGAGCGTGGTCGAGGCCGAGTACAGGTACAGCCCGTGCCCGGCCTCGTCCTGCACCTTGGCCAGCAGGATCGCCTTGCGGCGCAGCGACGGCGCGCGGGTGATCCAGTTGCCCTCCGGCTGCATGCCGATGATCTCGGAGTGCGCGTGCTGGGCGATCTGGCGGATCATCGTCTTCCGGTAGCCGTCGGGCATCCAGTCGCGCGGCTCGATGCGCTGGTCGCGCGCGATGGTCTGCTCGAAGTGCTCCTGCAAGTCCTCTTCGGGCAGTGCGGCGGCGGCCGTCACTTCGCCTCCTTCTCCACCAGGGTCAGCACGTCGTACTTCGCCACCGACGTGCCGTCCTGCTTGGTCACGTCCGCGTCCCACCGCACTTCCCCGTATTCGGCGTTCTCCCGCGGGGTGATCTGCTTGGCGGTCAGCGTCACGGTCAGCTCGTCACCGGGGAAGACCGGGGTGAGGAACCGCAGGTTCTCCAGACCGTAGTTGGCCAGCACCGGACCCGGCTCGGGGGAGACGAACAATCCGGCGGCAAACGACACGATCAGGTAGCCGTGCGCGACCCGGCCGCCGAAGAACGGGTTCGCCTTCGCGGCTTCTTCGTCCATGTGCGCGTAGAAGGTGTCGCCGGTGAACTCGGCGAAGTGCTCGATGTCCGCCAGCGTCACCGTGCGCGGGCCCGCCGTCACCGAGTCGCCGACCTTCAACTCCGCCAACGACTTCCGGAACGGGTGCACCTCGGCGGCGCTCCGGTCGGCGCCCTCCACCCACCGGTTCGTCACCGCGGCCAGCACCTTCGGGCTGCCCTGCACGGCGGTGCGCTGCATGTGGTGCAGCACCCCGCGCATCCCGCCCATCTCCTCGCCGCCACCCGCGCGGCCGGGACCGCCGTGCACCAGCTGCGGCATCGGCGAACCGTGCCCGGTGGACTCCTTCGCGTCGTCGGCGTCGAGCACCAGCAGGCGGCCGTGCCACGGCGCCACCCCGATGACCACCTCGCGGGCGAACGCCGCGTCCCCGGTGACCACCGAACCGGCCAGGCTGCCCTGACCGCGGGCCGCGAGGTCGACCAGCTGGTCCACCGAGGTGAACGGGATCAGCGTGGACACCGGCCCGAACGCCTCCACCTCGTGCGGCTCGGCGCGCTCGGGGTCGTCGGCCCGCAGCAGCACCGGCGAGATGAACGCGCCCCGCTCGGCATCGGCGTCCACCACGTCGACGCGCTCGGGGTCACCGAAGACCACGTGCCCGGCGTCGAGCAGCGACTTCAGCGACCGCCGGACCTCTTCGCGCTGCTCCAGGCTGGCCAGCGCGCCCATCCGCACGCCTTCGCTGGCGGGGTTGCCGACGGTCACCTTCGCCAGCCGCTCGCTCGCCGCCTGCGCCACGTCGTCCATCAGCTCGGCCGGTACGAACGCGCGCCGGATCGCGGTGCACTTCTGCCCCGCCTTGACCGTCATCTCGGTGACCAGCTGCTTGACGTAGAGGTCGAATTCGGTGGTGCCGGGCTTGGCGTCGGGGCCGAGCACGGACAGGTTCAGCGAATCGGCTTCGGCGGTGAACCGGACCGAGTGCCGCACCACGGCCGGGTGCGCGCGCAGGTGCTGGGCGGTGGACGCGGAACCGGTGAACGAGACCAAGTCCTGCCCGGTGACGTGGTCGAGCAGGTCACCGGCGCTGCCCGCGACGAACTGCAGCGCGCCTTCGGGCAGGAGTTCGGCCTCGACGATCAGCTCGACCAGGCGCGCGGTCAGGTACGCGGTCTGGCTGGCGGGCTTGACCAGGCTCGGCACCCCGGCGATGAAGGCGGGCGCGAACTTCTCCAGCGGCCCCCACACCGGGAAGTTGAACGCGTTGATCTGCACCGCGACCCCGCGCATCGGGGTGCAGATGTGCTGACCGGCGAAGGTGCCGCCCCTGCTCAGCGGCTCGACCGCGCCGTCGACGTAGACGGTGTCGTTCGGCAGTTCGCGCTTGGCCTTGCTGGCGTAGCTGAGCAGCACGCCCATGCCGCCGTCGACGTCGAACTTCGAATCGCCGAGCGTGGCACCGGTGCGGGCGGACAGCGCGTACAGCTCGTCGCGGTGCTCGCGCAGGTGCAGGCCGAGTTCCTTGAGGATGCCCGCGCGCTGGTGGAAGGTCAGCTCACGCAGGGCCGGACCGCCGACGCGGCGGCCGTACTCCAGCGCGGCGCCCATGTCCACGCCGGCCGAGGAGATCCGGGCGACCTCGTCCCCGGTGACCGCGTCGTGCAGCGGGACGCCTTCCGCGTCCGGTGTGCGCCACCCACCCGAGACGTAGCTGCGCAGCAGTGCCATCGAGTCCGACCTCCCGGAATTACCAACCGTACGTTCAGTAAGTACTGTAACCGGGCACCGCGAAGAACACCAGGTCTCAGCCCCATTCCAGGGGCAGGTGGAGCACGCCGTTGATGAAGTTGGACGTCAGGTGCCCGACCTCGCCCGCCAGCCGGACCTGCGGCAGCGCCCGCAGGAACTCGGTGAAGAAGATCCGCAGCTGCAACCGCCCGAAGTGGGCGCCGAGGCACAGGTGCGGGCCCTGCCCGAAGGCCAGGTGGTCGTTCGGCTCGCGGGCGGGGTCGAAGCGGAACGGCTCGGTGAACGCGCGTTCGTCGTAGTGCGCGGACGCGTGGTAGACGACGACCTTGTCCCCGGCGCGGATGCGCTGCCCGGCCAGTTCCAGGTCACGGGTGGCGGTGCGCCGGAAGCTGAGCACGGGCGGGTGCCAGCGCAGCATCTCCTCGATCGCGCTGGGCAGCAGTCCGGGGTGCGCACGCAGCCGTGCGTACTGCTCGGGGTGCTCGACCAGGGCGAGCACGCCGCCGGGCAGCGCGCTGCGCACGGTGTCGTTGCCCGCGACCACCACCAGGAAGAAGAACATGTCCAGCTCGGCGCCGTCGAGCCCGGCGCGGACCAGCGCGGTCATCAGGTCGTCGCCCGGCTCGGCGCGCTTGCGGTCGGCGAGCTGCCTGGCGTAGGCGAACATGTCCGCGAGCAGCGCCGGGGACCGCGGGTTCAGCGGTCTGCCGTCGTCACCGAGGACCACCTCGGCGTGCTCCGGGTCCTGGTAACCGATGACCCGGTTGGTCCAGTGCAGCAGCAGTTCGCGGTCCTCGGCGGGCACGCCGAGCAGATCGGCCAGGTTGAGCAGCGGGAAGTCGTCGGTGACGTCCACCGGCAGGTCGCACGCGCCCCGGCCGGCCACCGCGCCGATCAGCCGCCGCGCCCGGTCGGCGATCCGCGCGGCCGAACCCGCCAGCCGCTTCCTGGTGAACACCGCGGCGACGACCTTGCGCAGCCGGTTGTGCTCCGGCGCGTCCAGGTTGAGCATCATCCGGCGGATGAACGCCAGGTCGTCCGGTTCGGGGTCACGGATCTGCGTGGCGCCGAGCCAGGAGGAGAAGTCCGCCGGGGTGCGGAGCACGTGCTTGACGTCGGCGTGCCGGGTCACCGCCCAGTAACCCGGACCGGCGGGCCAGCCGAGCACCTCGGGTTCGTCCTGCCAGGCGACCGGGGCGGTGTCCCGCAGCTCGCGGAAGGCCTCGTGCGGCAGGCCACCGGCGAACACCGTCGGGCTGAAGACGTCCGGCATGGCTCAGCTCCAGTCGTGGAATCCCTTGCCCGTCTTGCGGCCCAGTTCGCCCCTGGCGACTTTTTCCCGCAGAAGCTTCGGGGGCGCGAAGCGGTCGCCGAGGGTGCTCGCCAGGTACTCGGCGATGGCCAGCCGCACGTCGAGGCCGACCAGGTCGGTGGAGCGCAGCGGCCCCATCGGGTGGCGGTACCCCAGTTCCATCGCCCGGTCGATCGATTCGGCGTCGGCCACGCCCTCCTCCAGCATGCGGATGGCTTCGAGGCCGAGCACCACCCCGAGCCTGCTGGTGGCGAAGCCCGGCGAATCCCGCACCACGACCTCGTTCTTGCCGAGCACGCCCACCCAGTTCAGCACCTGGTCGCGCACCGCGGCGGCGGTTTCCGGGCCGAGCACCACTTCGACCAGCTTCGACGCCGGGACCGGGTTGAAGAAGTGCATGCCGAGGAAGCGTTCCGGCCGCTCCAGCGCGGCGGCCAGTTCGGTGATCGACAGGGAACTGGTGTTGGTGGCCAGCACGGCCGACTCACCGATCACCCGTTCGGCGGCGGTCAGCACGTCGACCTTCAGCTCGGCCGTCTCCGGCACGGCCTCGACGACCAGCGCGGCGTCGGGCGGCAACTCGGTCACGCCGGTGACCACGGTGACCCGTTCGGCGACCTCCTCCGGGGTGCCGTCGAGCTTCCCGCGTTCCGCCGCGCGCCGCAGTCCGGTCAGCACGCGCTCGCGCGCGGCTTCGGCGGCCTCGGCGTTCCCCTCCACGACGGTGACCCGTGCGCCCGTCGCGGCGAACACCTGCGCGATTCCGGCGCCCATCCGGCCACCGCCGATCACTCCGACCAAGTCCACGCCCGCTCCTGCCCTTGACACCACTGTCGGCCAGCCACATTATTAACCGTCCATTCGGTCAGTTAGCAAGAGTGGAGAGCCGGTTGGACAACGCCGCCCATCGCATGTTCGAGGCCGACGAGGCGTCCAGGGCACTGGGCATCGAGCTGGTCGAAGCCGCCGACGGCCGGGCCGTCGCGCGGATGGAGGTGACCGCGGCGATGGTCAACGGGCACGACCTCGCCCACGGCGGTTACCTCTTCCTGCTCGCCGACACCACCTTCGCCTGCGCCTGCAACAGCCACGGCCCGGTGACCGTGGCGGCCGGCGCGGAGATCGACTTCGTGACCCCGGCCCGGCTCGGTGACGAACTCACCGCGACCGCCGCCGAGCGCACGCGCTACGGGCGCAACGGGATCTGCGACGTGACCGTGCGCCGGGCGGACGGCGCGGTGATCGCGGAGTTCCGCGGCCGCAGCCGCACCATCGGGAACAGGGAAAGCTCGTGAACAGCACCGAACTCCAGGCGCTCCAGCTGGAGCGCCTGCAGTGGACGCTCGAGCACGCGTACCGCAACGTGCCGCTCTACACCAGGAAGTTCGACGAGGCCGGGGTGAAGCCGTCGGACTGCCGCTCGCTGGCCGACCTGGCGAAGTTCCCCTTCACCACCAAGGCCGACCTGCGGGACAACTACCCGTTCGGCATGTTCGCCGTGCCGCAGGAGAAGATCCGCCGCATCCACGCTTCCAGCGGCACCACCGGCAAGCCGACCGTGGTCGGTTACACCGAACGCGACCTCGACACCTGGGCCACGGTGATGGCCCGCTCGATCGAGGCGGCGGGCGGCCGGCCGGGGCACAAGGTGCACGTGGCCTACGGCTACGGCCTGTTCACCGGCGGGCTCGGCGCGCACTACGGCGCGGAGAAGCTGGGCTGCACGGTGATCCCGGCGTCCGGCGGCATGACCGCGCGCCAGGTGCAGCTGATCACCGACTTCCGGCCGGAGATCATCATGGTCACCCCGACCTACCTGCTCACCCTGCTCGACGAGTTCGAGCGCCAGGGCATCGACCCGCGGTCCACCTCGCTGGAGGTGGGCATCTTCGGCGCCGAGCCGTGGACCGAGCAGATGCGCGCGGAGATCGAGACGCGCATGGGCATCCACGCCGTGGACATCTACGGGTTGTCCGAGGTGATGGGGCCCGGGGTGGCGCAGGAGTGCGTGGAGACCAAGGACGGGCTGCACGTCTGGGAGGACCACTTCTACCCCGAGGTGATCGACCCGATCGACGAGACCGTGCTGGACGAGGGCGAGTCCGGCGAGCTGCTGTTCACCTCGCTGACCAAGGAGGCGCTGCCGATCATCCGGTACCGCACGCGGGACCTGACCCGGCTGCTGCCGGGCACCGCGCGACCGGAGTTCCGGCGGATGGAGAAGATCACCGGGCGCACCGACGACATGATCATCCTGCGCGGGGTGAACGTGTTCCCCACCCAGATCGAGGAGATCGTGCTGCGCACCGACGCGCTGGCCCCGCACTTCCAGCTGGTGCTCACCCGGCCGGACCGGATGGACCACCTGACCGTGCAGGTCGAGGCACGCGAGGGCACGAGCGCCGAGCAGCGCGCCGCGGTGGCCTCGGAGCTGGTGCGCGAGGTGAAGGACCGGGTCGGCGTGTCCGTGGAGGTGTCCGTGGTGGACCCGGACACGCTGGAACGCTCGATGGGCAAGATGCGGCGGGTGCTCGACCGGCGAGAGCGGGCATGACCGCGGCGAAACCGGCGGGCCGCCGGGGCAGGCCGGGTTACGACCTGGAGTCGCTGCTGACCGTCGCGGTGAAGCTGTTCAACGAACGCGGTTACGACGGCACCAGCATGGAGGACCTGTCCAAGAAGCTGGGCATCACCAAGTCGGCGATCTACCACCACGTGCCCAGCAAGGAGGAGATGCTCCGGCTCGCCGTGGACCGCGCGCTCGACGGGTTGTTCGCCGTGGCCGACCAGGTGACCGCCGCCGACGGCCCGGCGATCGACCGGCTGGAGCGGCTGGTGCGGGGCAGTGTCGCGGTGCTGGTCGACCGGCTGCCGTTCGTCACGCTGCTGCTGCGCGTGCGGGGCAACACCAAGGTGGAGCGGGCCGCGCTGGCGCGGCGGCGGGAGTTCGACCGGATCGTCACCGACCTGGTGAAGGCCGCCGCGGCGGAGGGCGACGTCCGCCCGGACGTGGATCCGGCGGTCACCAGCCGCCTGCTGTTCGGCATGGTCAACTCGCTGATCGAGTGGTACCGGCCGCGTGGTGGTGCCTCCGGGGAGGAACTCGCGGACGCCATCTGCAAGATCGCGTTCACCGGCCTGCGGCGGGGATGATGTCCGGGTGGAGATAGCCGCCCAGCTCGTCGGACTGGTGGTGGCCGTGCTGGTGGTCACCGCGATCGCGCGCCGGTTCGACCTGTCGGAACCGTTGTGCCTGGTGGTGGCCGGGGTCGGCGCCTCATTCGTGCCCGGTGTCCCCGACTACGAACTGCACCCGGAAGTGGTCCTGCTCGGCCTGCTGCCGCCGTTGCTCTACGCCACCGCGATCCGCACGTCGCTGGTCGACATCAGCCGCAACCGCGGCCCGATCGGGTTGCTTTCGGTCGGTCTGGTGGCGTTCACCACGCTCGGCGTCGGACTGGTCGCCTGGCTGGTCGTGCCCGGCCTGCCGCTGGCCGCCGGGCTCGCGCTCGGTGCGGTGGTGGCGCCGCCGGACGCGGTCGCGGCCACCGCCGTCGCCCGCCGGGTCGGCATGCCGCGCCGGATCGTGCGCATCCTCGAAGGCGAGAGCCTGCTCAACGACGCGTCGGCACTGGTCGCCCTGCGCACCGCGATCGCGGCCATCGCCGGTTCGGTGACCCTGCTGGAGGTCGGCGGCGACTTCCTGCTCGCGGCCGGCGGTGGGGTGGTGGTCGGCCTGCTCGCCGGGAAGCTCGCCTACCTGCTGCGCGCCCGGATGGAGGATCCGGTGCTGGACACCGCGACCTCGCTGGTGATCCCGTTCGCCGCCTACCTGATCGCCGAGGAGATCCACGGCTCCGGCGTGCTGGCCGTGGTGATCGCCGGGCTGCTGCTGGGCAACAAGGAGCCGGGCATGCTCTCCGGTTCGTCCCGGCTGGCCAGCAGGCTGAACTGGCGCACCATCCAGTTCCTCCTGGAGAACCTGGTCTTCCTGCTGATCGGCCTGCAACTGCGCCGGATCCTGGAGGAGGCGGGCGAGTCCGAGCTGGGCATCGGCATGCTCGTCGTCGTCTGCTCGGCGGTGCTGGCGGCCACCGTCGTCACCCGGATCCTGTGGATGTTCGCCATCGGCACCATCCGGCGGCTGCTGCGGAGCAGGGCCTGGCCGTGGTCCTACTCGGCGGTGATCTCCTGGGCCGGGATGCGCGGGGTGGTCACCCTGGCGGCGGCGTTCGTGCTGCCCGCCGACACCCCGCACCGCCCGGTGCTGGTGCTCGCGGCGTTCGTGGTGGTGGCGGGCACGCTGCTGCTGCAGGGCCTGACGCTGCCGAAGCTGGTCCGGTGGCTCGGCCTGCCGCCGCCCGATCCCGCCGAGGACGCGTTGCAGGAGGCGGCGCTGCTGCACGACATGACCCGGGCCGCGCTGGACGAGCTGGAGAAGGTGCGCCGTCCGGAGGACCCGGACGAGGTGGTCGACCGGCTGCGCGACCGGCTGCACCACCGGTCGGATTCGGCGTGGGAGCAGCTGGGCCGCCAGAGCCGGTTGCACGAGACCCCGAGCGACGTCTACGCCCGGCTGCGCCGCGAGATGCTGGAAGCCGAACGCGGGGTCCTGCTCGACGCGCGCAAGACCGGCCGGATCGACGACGAGGTGCTGCGGCGGGTGCTGGAAGCGCTCGACATCGAGGAGTCCATGCTCGCCGAACCGGAGGAGATCGACCTCGACGACCAGCGTGAGCTGAGCACGCCCGCCGCCACCGCGGGCAACTGCAAGCACCTGGCCAAGGCCCCGTCCGACGTCGACCCGCGCACCCCGGACGGCTGCGAGGAATGCCTGCGCGAGGGCGCGTCCTGGGTGCACCTGCGCGTCTGCCTGGCGTGCGGGCACGTCGGCTGCTGCGACTCGTCACCGGGCAGGCACGCGACCGCCCACTTCCACGACACGCGCCACCCGGTGATGCGCAGCTTCGAGCCCGGCGAACACTGGCGCTGGTGCTTCGTCGACGCGAACCTGGGCTAGCTTAGGCTGGGCTCGGTGAAATCATGATCGATGGACTCGCGACCGCCCTGATCACCGCCACCCTGGTGGGTGCGGTGTGGGTACTGGTGCACGTGCTGCGCAACCGTCCGCCGAACCGGCTGCTCTACGCCGGGATCGCGGTGCTGGAGCTGGGGCTGCTGGTGCAGTCGGTGGCGGGCGTGGTCAACTTCGCCGGCACCGACCGGCCGGTCAACGGCCCGGAGTTCCTCGCCTACCTGGTCGGCATCCTGGTGGTCCTGCCGATCGCGGTGCTGTGGTCGATGACCGAGCGGACGCGGTGGGGCACCGGTGTGCTGCTGGTGGCGTGCCTGGCGCTGCCGGTGATGATCGTGCGGATGCAACAGATCTGGGAGTTGCGCGGTGCCTGAGGTGTCCACTCGCAACGGCCCGGGCCGGGTGCTCGTGGCCGTTTACGCCATCTTCGCCATCGCCGCGACCTCGCGCTCGGTCGTGCAGATCGCCACCCGCTTCGACGAGGCCCCGCTGGCCTACACCCTGTCCGCGGTGGCCGCCGTGGTCTACGTCCTGGCCACCTTCGGCCTGGCCAGGGGCAACCGCGGCGGACGGCGGGTGGCCACCGCTTCGTGCCTGTTCGAGCTGGCGGGCGTGCTGACCATCGGCACCTTCAGCCTGCTGGACCCGGCGGCCTTCCCGCACGCCACCGTCTGGTCCGCCTACGGCAAGGGTTACCTGTTCATCCCCCTGGTCCTGCCGGTCCTCGGCCTCCTCTGGATCCGCCGGACTCGCCCGGCCTGACTCCCCCGCTCAAGCCGCGACCCGGCCAGACCAAAAACACGGCGGGGATCGCTTGGTCACAATTGAAACCGGGGTGGCGGGCCCTACCGCCGAGGCTCCGGCCGCTCCCCGTCAACCCGCTTCGGCTGCTCGGTCACCTGCCGCACCGTCGCCCGCTGTTGCTGCTGGGGGACCTGCCGCGCCTCCGCGACCTCGAAGTCGTGCCGGCACCGGCGGCCGAACCGCCGGGCCCCGCCCGTCACGACCGCTCCCGGATAACCGTCCGCATGACGCCTCCTTACGCCAGGCGCCCGATTTTACGCCCGGCTCCGCCGAATGCGCGCGTCGATTCCCGCCGGGAATTGCCCACCCCCGGAAAGCGTTCTGCCCGGCATGATCGAATTGGCCGAACGCCTGCTCGACGAGCACCGCACGATCGCCGTGGTCGGGCTCAGCACCAACCCGATGAAGGCGGCCCACTCGGTGCCCGCGGCCATGCGGGCCGCCGGGTTCCGCGTGCTCGGCGTGCACCCCAGCGCCGACCGGCTCCTCGGCGAACCCGCCCACCGCACCCTCGCCGACATCCCCGAGCCGATCGACATCGTCAACGTGTTCCGGCCCGCCGCCGAGGCCCCGGAGATCGCCCGTCAGGCGGTGGCCGCCGGGGCCAAGGCGCTGTGGTTGCAGCAGGGCATCGTCTCGCCGGAAGCCCGGCGCATCGCCGAGGAAGCCGGGCTGGACTACGTCGAGGACCAGTGCATGGCCGTGGTCCGCGCGCTCTCCGGCGCCCGCAAGGACTAGGCGACCCGCTTCGCCGCCGGCGGCTGGTGGCGGTCGGACCGGGCGCGGCGGCGCGGGGGTGCCGACCGGCCGTCCGCCGCGGACACCACGACCTCGGCGTCCTCCCGCACGTGGCTGCCGGGTTCCGGCGCCCGCCACCGGCCGAAGCCGAGCAGGATGGTGCACAGCACCCCGAGCAGCAGCGGCAGGTGCCCGCTCAGCCGGTACCACCCGACCTGCCCGCCGAGGACGTCCACGATGGACAAGAAGAGCAGCACCCCGGCGAAGCTGAGCAGCAGCGGCCACTGCGTCCGCGCCCGGTGCGGCCGCGCGGCGACGAAGAGCAGCCCCACCGCGATGGCGAAGTTGAACGCCGCCGTCTCGTGCTGCAGGTGCCCGCCGTGCGCGTTCCCGTCGACCCCCGGCATCGGCATCAGCAGCTGCGAGACCACCACCGAGAACTGGCACACCGCGAGCAGCACCAGCGCCCACCGCAGCCGGTCGACCGCCGGTTTCACGGCGACCCTGGCGTACACCCGGTCCGGCACCACCGGCGGCTCCCCCACCGGCGCCAGCCTGGCCAGGCGGGTGATGCCCGCCGCCGCCTCCTGCCAGGCCGCGCAGTCGGCGCAGTCGTCGACGTGCGCCTCCAGCTCGGCCACCGGCACCCCCGGATCCTCACCGTCCAGTGCCGCCGAAATCCCCTCGCGAACGGTCGCACACTCCATGGGTGTTCAGTCGTCGGCGGCACGACAAAAGTTCCCTCCTGCTGACACGTGATAGCGCATCGGTCACACCACCGCTTAGGGTGATCCCTTGTGGATGACGACGAAATCACCCGCCAGGCATTCCGCGCGGCCGGTGGCGACCGGCGCGCCGCCGAGCAGTTCGTCGGCGCCACCCGGCACCAGCTCCACCGCCTGCTGAGCTACCTCGCCGACCCCGGGGTGGCCGAGGACCTGGTCCAGGAGACCTACCTGCGGGCCTTCGCCGCGCTGCCCCGGTTCGCCGGGCGCTCCCCGGCCCGGATGTGGTTGCTGGCCATCGCGAAGCGGGTCGCCGCCGACCACCTCCGCGGCAACCGCCGCCGCCCCCGCACCACCGCCGTCGACGACTGGGTGGCCGAGGCCGAGCAGGTCAAGACCCCCGACCACGGCAGGCTCGTCGTGCTCCAGCAGCTGATCGGCGAACTGGACGAGGACCGGCGCGAGGCGTTCGTGCTCACCCAGATCACCGGCCTGTCCTACGCCGAGGCCGCGGAGATCTGCGAATGCGCGGTCGGCACCATCCGCTCCCGCGTGTTCCGGGCCCGTGACGACCTGACCGCGGCGCTGGCCCAGGGCGAAGGCGGACGGCGATCGGCCACCAGCGGCTGGTGACCCGGGGTGATCCACCCTTCACCCACATGTGGACAACCCCTGTGGACAACTCCGGTGATCAGCGGGAACACAACACCACGGGTGTGTCCAGCGGCGGCCGTTCCAGGATCCCCACCGAATTCCACCCCCGTGGGGGACGGCCCTCCGCCAGCCCGCGTTCGACCCTGGCCGCCCGCCGGACGTGCCGGGTGAACGACCGCTCGGCCAGCACCCGCCCCCGCGCCCGCTGACCCGCGGCGGCCTCGGCCGGGGTGGTGTGCACCCACAGCAGGTGACGGCTGCGCCCGGCCAGCACCGCCACCACGATCAGCATCGCGCGCGTGCTCGCCCGGGTCGCCGGTTCGTGCGCCACCACCCCGCGCCCCCGGCGCAGCGAGAACAGCAGGATCCGCGACCGGTGCCCCAGGTGCACCAGCGGCCGGTACCAGCGGTAGCGCACCCACGGCGGCAGCACCCGGCTGAACCAGGCGCGGACCTGGTCGGAATCGAGCAGCACGGCGCCCGCCTCGTTCTCCGCGCGGGCCAGCAGCGTGCTCTTGCCCGCGCCGGGAATGCCGGCGACCACCACCAGCCCGCGCACCGGTACCGGCAGTTCCAGCTTCGCCCGACGCATGCGCGGGGAACGAGCCGCCTGCCCGGATCGTTCCGTACGCCCGGCTCCGGCCACGCGGAAAGTTTCCACCAAGCGTCGCCAACCGGTTACGAACCGGCGACCGCGGAGCAACTCGGCTCCGCCACGGTTACCGGGCCCGTTCCCGTCCCCACCTGGAGGAACCGTGATCCGCTGGACCGTTCCGGCCGTCGCCGCCTCGCTGGCCGCCACCGCGCTGACCGTGACGCTGGCCACGCCGGCCGCCGCCACCCCGCCGAACATCCCGAGCAAGGCCACCGCGCAGGCCGAGCTGAACGCACTGACCGTCGCCACCGAGGGCAGCCTGACCGGCTACTCGCGCGACCTGTTCCCGCACTGGTCCACCGTCTCCGGCAGCTGCAACACCCGTGAGGCGGTGCTGGAGCGGGACGGGCAGAACGTGGTGCAGGACTCGGCCTGCGCCGCGGTCTCGGGCAGCTGGTACAGCCCGTACGACGGCGCCACCTGGACGAACGCCTCCGACGTGGACATCGATCACATCGTGCCGCTGGCCGAGGCGTGGCGCTCCGGGGCGAACTCGTGGACCACCAGCAAGCGCCAGCAGTTCGCCAACGACCTGAGCCGGCCGCAGCTGATCGCCGTCACCGACGACGTCAACCAGGCGAAGGGCGACAAGGACCCGGCGGCCTGGCAGCCGCCGGTCTCCTCCTACCGGTGCACCTACGCCAAGATGTGGATCCGCTCGAAGCACTACTGGGGCCTGAAGGCGCAGCCGGCCGAGAAGTCGGCGCTGCAGTCCATGGTGAACACCTGCGCCGGCTGAACCAGGTGCCGATGTGCTGGAGCAGCCGAAGGAAATGCCGGTACCGGCAGCGGGGGCTCGCCGACCACTAGAGTGCGCTGGTGGGCAAGACACTGCGTGACTTCGGAACCGGGGCCGGACTGCTGGCCAGGGGCTTCGGCCTGATCTTCGGCAACGGCAAGCTGTTCCTCCTCGGCGCCATCCCGGCCCTGCTGACCAGCCTGCTGCTCTTCGGCGGTGTCCTGGCGCTCGCGTTGAACGCGAACGCCCTGATCACCTGGGCCACCCCGTTCGCCGACGACTGGTCGCAGACCTGGCAGACCCTGCTGCGGGTGGCGGCGGGCGTGTCCATCGTGGTCGCCGCGGTGGCCATCTCGCTGCTGGTGTTCTCCGGGCTGACGCTGATCATCGGCGGCCCGTTCTACGAGGCCATCGCCGAGCACGTCGAGGACCACGAACTCGGCGGTGTGCCGGGCACGCAGCAGGTCGGCTGGGCCCGGTCGGCCTGGATCGGCCTGCGGGACACCCTGCTGCTGGTGCTGCTGGCGGTGCTGTTCGGCCTGCCGCTGTTCCTGGCCGGGTTCATCCCGGTGCTCGGGCAGACGGTGGTGCCGGTGGTCGCCGCGCTGGTCGGCGCCTGGCTGCTGGCGCTGGAGCTGACCGCGATCCCGTTCACCCGCCGCGGGCTCAGCCTCGGGGTGCGGCGCCGGACGCTGGGTGGCAAGCGCGCGATGACGCTCGGCTTCGCCACCCCCGCCTACCTGCTCTGCCTCATCCCGCTGGCGGGCATCGTGGTGCTGCCGGCGGCGATGGCGGGCGGCACGCTGCTCGCCCACCGCACCCGGGCGTTCAGCACCGGTCCAGCATCTCCGTCAGCGCCGTCTTCTCCCGCTCGGTGACCGTCAGGCCGTAGTGGTGCTTGACCTCGATCCAGTCACCGGCGTAGGTGCACCAGTAGGAGACCAGCGGCGGCTTCCACTCGTCCGGCGCCTTGTCGCTCTTCTGCTGGTTGACGTTGTCGGTGACGGTGATCAGCTGCGGCCGCTCCAGGTCGTTGGCGAACTCCTCGCGCCGCTCCTCGGTCCACGACCGGGCCCCGCTGACCCAGCTGTGCCCCAGCGGCACCACGTGGTCTATGTCCACATCGGACGCTTTGGTCCAGGTCTCCCCGTCGTACGGGCTGACCCAGGTGCCGGTGTCGGGCGCGCAGTCGGGGCCGGCCTGCACGTCCTTGCCGTCGCGCTTGAGCACCAGCTCGCGGGTGTTGCAGTTGCCCTCGTGCGCGGACCAGTGCGGGTACTGCTCGCGGTCGTACCCGTCCATGCTGCCGCGCTCGCCGACCACCAGCTGGTCGAGCAGCTGCCGCGGCGGCCCGGGAGCACCACCGGACTGGGCTGGCGCCGGTTCCACCGGTGGCGCGCACGCCGTCACGAGAGCCAGCAACACCAGCGACCACCACCGCGACCTCATCACGGTCGGAGTATGCGGCCGCCACCCGTTCGAGGGGTACCGACGCGCCGGTGTCAGATCCGCGCGGCCAGGCGGGTGCCCTGGTCGATAGCCCGTTCGGCGTCCAGTTCGGCGGCCAGTTCGGCGCCGCCGATCAGGTGAACCGGGGTGTCGCCGAGCTGGTCGGCCAGGTCCCGCACCGGCTCCTGCCCGGCGCAGACGACCACGGTGTCCACCTCCAGCACCCGCGGCCGGTCGCGCCCCGGGCCGAAGGTGAGGTGCAGCCCCTCGTCGTCGATGCGCTCGTAGTTGACCCCGGTCAGCTGCTCGACGCCCTTGTGCGCCAGCGAAGCCCGGTGCACCCAGCCGCTGGTCTTGCCGAGCCCCTTGCCGATGCGCTCGGCCTTGCGCTGCAGCAGGTACACCCGGCGCGGTGCGGGCCGCGGCGCCGGTTCGGCCAGCGCGCCGCCCGCCACCCCCCACTCCGCCTGCCACTCGGCCAGGTCCAGCGCGGGTGAGGCGGGGTGGGTGAGGAACTCGCTCACGTCCACCCCGATGCCCCCGGCGCCGATCACCGCCACCTCGTCCCCCACCGGCTTCCCGTGCCGCACGACGTCCACATAGGACAATACTTTGGGGTGGCCGATGCCGGGGATGCCCGGCACGCGCGGGGTCACGCCGGTGGCCAGCACCACCTCGTCGAACCCGGTCAGGTCAGCCGCGGTGGCCCGGGTGCGCAGGTGCAGCTCCACCCCGGCCAGCTCCAGCTGCCGCGCGTAGTAACGGATCGTCTCGGCGAACTCCTCCTTGCCGGGGATGCGCCTGGCGATGCCGAACTGCCCGCCGATTTCGCCGTCGGCCTCGAACAACTCCACCCGGTGCCCGCGCTGCCCGAGGGTCACCGCGGCCGACAACCCCGCCGGACCGGCCCCGACCACCGCCACGTGCTTGCTCCGCCGCGTCGGCAGCAGCACCAGTTCGGTCTCCCGCCCGGCTCGCGGGTTGACCAGGCACGAGACCTTCTTGTGCGCGAACACGCGGTCCAGGCACGCCTGGTTGCAGGCGATGCAGGCGTTGATCTCGTCGCTCCGCCCGGTTTCGGCCTTGCGCACCCAGTCCGGGTCGGCGAGCAGCGGGCGGGCCATCGACACCAGGTCCGCGTCGCCGCGGGCGAGCACCTCCTCGGCCACCTGCGGCAGGTTGATCCGGTTCGAGGCGACCACCGGAATGCCCACGTGCGGCCTGAACTCCGCGGTGATGCCGGTGAACGCCGCGCGCGGCACCGAGGTGACGATGGTCGGCACGCGGGCCTCGTGCCAGCCGATGCCGGTGTTGATGATGGTCGCCCCGGCTGCCTCGACCGCCTTGCCCAGCGCGACGACCTCTTCCCAGGTCTGCCCGTCCTCGACGAAATCGGCCATGGACAGGCGGTAGACGATGATGAAGTCGGGCCCCACCGCGGCCCGCACGCGGCGCACGAGCTCCACCGCCAGGCGACGGCGGTTCTCCGCCGAGCCACCCCAGCGATCGGTGCGCTGGTTGGTGCGCGACGCGAGGAACTGGTTGATGAAGTACCCCTCGGACCCCATGATTTCGACACCGTCGTACCCGGCTTCCCTGGCCAGCGCGGCACACCGGGCGAACGCGTCGATCTGGCGCCGCACCCCGCGGTCGGACAGCGCCCGCGGGCGGAACGGGTTGATCGGCGCCTTGAGCGCCGACGCCGACACGCTCAGCGGGTGGTAGGCGTACCGGCCGGCGTGCAGGATCTGCAGCGCGATCTTGCCGCCCGCCTCGTGCACCGCCCCGGTGACGCGGCGGTGCCGCCGCGCTTCGGCGTGCGTGGTCAGCTTGGCGGCGAACGGCAGCAGCCAGCCCTCGCGGTTCGGCGCGTACCCACCGGTGATCACCAGCCCGACCCCGCCGCGGGCGCGTTCGGCGAAGTACTCGGCGAGCTTGCCGACGTCCTTCGCGCGGTCTTCGAGGCCGGTGTGCATCGAGCCCATCACCACGCGGTTCCGCAGGGTGGTGAAGCCGAGGTCGAGCGGGGTGAACAGGTTCGGGTACCCGGTCATCGGCGATCTCCTTCGAGTGCTTCGGCGACCTCGTCGCACCATTCGACGAACGACTGCTCGGCCCGCACCCCACCACGCAGCACCAGGTACTGGTGCAGGTCCTGCCCGGTGAGCGCGGCCGGGTCCGGGAAGTCGCGCTGCTCGATCCCGCGGTAGACGGCGAGGCGTTCGGCGTGCCGGTCGCGGTGGCGCCGCACCTCGGCCAGCACGGCGGCGCCGTCGCCGAGGCTCGCACCCCGGACCTTCACCGCGAGTTCGTCGCGCAGGATCGCCGGTTCACCCGGCTCGGCCAGCCACCGCCGCAGCTCGGCGCGCCCCGGCTCGCTGACGCGGTAGACCTTCTTGTCCGGGCGGCCGTCCTGCGCGACCAGCTCGTTCGACAGCCAGCCCGCCTCGGTCATGCGCTTGAGCACGCGGTAGATCTGCTGGTGGGTGGCGCCCCAGAAGAAGCCGATGGACCGGTCGAACCGGCGGGCCAGCTCGTAGCCGGAACCGGCCCGTTCGGTCAGCGAAACCAGGATCGCGTGCTCCAGCGCCATGCCCGGAGGCTATGCAACTAGGTGCAATGCAATCAAGTGCATAGTGAGCCGAGCAACTCGGCCACCGCCTCCACCGCCGGGGCCGCCCACCGGTCACGGCGGCGCAGCAACCACAGGTGGTAACGCGCGATCGGCGGCGACCGCAGTTCGACGAGCCGCCCCGCTTCGAGTTCCGGGGCCACCGTCACGGTGGGCAGCAGGGCCAGCCCGAGCCCGGCTTCCACGCAGCGCTTGACCACTTCGACGCCGCCGTAGCGCGGTGGCGTGTCGGCGACCATCTCGGCGAGTTCGTCGTTGTAACCGCACCCCCGTTCGAGCAGGAGCACCCCCGCTTCGGTCAACTCGGCGGCGGTGATCGCGCGGGTGCGGGGCAACGGCGTGTCCGGCGGGGCGACCAGCGACAGCCGCTGCCGCCCGAGGTCGACGGCCTCCACCGTGGCGTAGCGGATGGCGGGTTCCAGCGCCAGCGCGAGGTCCGCCTGCCGCTCCCCGAGCGCCCGCACGGCGGGCCGGGTGGCCGCGGGCACCAGGGTGAGCCGGACCTCGGGCAGCCGCCGGGTGATCTCCCGCAGCACCGGCGGCAGGCGGTAGGCGCAGACGGACTCGGGGGCGTACAACCGCACCGGCCCGGCGGGGTTCCGGCCGGCGACCTCGGCGAGCATCCGGTCCTCGAGGTCGAGCAGCTGACGGGCGTGCTCGGCCAGGCTGGCACCGGCGGGCGTGGGCGCCACCCCGCCGGGGTGCCGGTCGAGCAGCCGGGTGCCGGTCAGCCGTTCCAGGGCCTGGACGTGGGCGGTGACCGTGGACTGGGCGAAGCTCAGCTCACCGGCGGCCGCGGTGATGTTGCCGGTGCGGGCCACGGCGAGGAAGCTGCGCAGCAGCCGGGTGTCCATCGGAATCCCCGATCGTCGACATCGAAAGTCATCGTTGGACATGATGCCGGACGCGGCGGCAGGCTGGGGGCATGACAGAGATCGAGCGATACACGGCCTTCGACGTCGACGGCGCCGGGGGCAATCCGGCCGGGGTGGTGCTGGACGCCACCGGCCTGGGCGACGACCGGATGCTGGCGATCGCCGCCGAACTGGGGTACTCGGAAACCGCGTTCCTGTTCGACGGCGACCGCATCCGCTTCTTCAGCCCGCTGGCCGAAGTTTCGTTCTGCGGCCACGCCACCATCGCGACGGCGGTCGCCCACGCCTCGCGCTTCGGGCCGGGCCGGCTGACGCTGCGGACGCAGGCGGGCGAGGTCGTCGTGCGCACCGGCTTCGAAGACGGCCGGCTGCTGGCGACCCTGACCAGCGTGCCGCCTTCGGTGCGGCCGGTGGCGCCGTCGGTGCTGGACGCGGCGCTGACCGCGTTGCGCTGGCCGGAGTCCGACCTCGACCCCGGGCTGCCGCCGCGGGTCGCCTTCGCCGGGAACCACCACCTCGTGCTCGCCGCGGCCACCCGCGAGCGCCTGGCGGAGCTGGACTACGACTTCGACGCGCTCGGCGCCCTGATGGCGCAGGAGGACTGGACCACCGTGCAGCTGGTCTGGTCCGGCCCGGACGGCTACCACTCGCGGAACCCGTTCCCGCCCGGCGGTGTCCGCGAAGACGCGGCCACCGGCGCCGCGGCCGCCGCGTTCGGCGCGTACCTGCGTGAACGGGGCGTGACCGGCCGGATCACCATCCGGCAGGGCGAGGACATGGGCCGCCCGAGCCGCCTGCTGGTGGACATCCCGGAAAGCGGTGGCATCTCGGTGAGCGGAACCGCCACACGGCTCTAGACATCGACCGTGGTCGAGGTTGCAGCATCGCCCCATGGACACCGAGAACGCCTGGCTGTGCACCCTGCGGCCCGACGGCTCACCGCACCTCACCCCGGTGTGGTTCACCTTCGAGCGCGACACCTGGTGGATCTGCGCGAGCGAGCGGTCCGTGAAGGCCAGGAACATCGCCGCGGACCCCCGGGTGTCGATCGCCCTCGAACACGGCTACGACCCGGTCGTCGCCGAGGGCCGCGCGAAGATCCACCACCAGCCGTTCCCCGACGCGGTCGTCGAAGCCTTCGCCGCGAAGTACGGCTGGGACGTGCGCACCCCGTTCGAGCGGGGTGGCGGCCGGGTGCTGTTCGAGGTGTCCGTGTCCCGGTGGTTGCTGGAAGGAGTGGCGCAATGAGCGATTGGCAGTTGGCGGACCTCGATCTGGACGCGTACCTGGAGCGCATCGGCCACGCGCGGGTGCGGCCGTCCGCGGCGGCGTTGCGGTCGTTGCACGAGGCCCACGTGCGGTCGATCCCGTTCGAGAACCTCGACGCGCTGCTCGGCCCGCACCCCGGCCTCCAGCTGAAGACGATCGCCGACAAGATGGTGCACCGGCGGCGCGGGGGTTACTGCTACGAGCACGGCCTGCTGTTCGCCGCCGCGCTGGAACTGCTCGGGTTCGACGTGCGCCGCCGGATGGCGCGGGTCGATCCGGCGGGAGCCGGTCCGCGCACGCACATGGTCGTCCTGGTGCGGGTCGAGGGCACCGACCACCTCGCCGACGTCGGCTTCGGCACCGGCCTGGTCACGGCGATGCCCCTGGTCGACGGTTTCGAAGCGGACCAGAACGGCTGGCTGCACCGCATCACCCGCGACGGTCCATTTTGGATTCTGTCGCGTCGCGGCGCCGACGGCTGGGAGGTCCTGCACGCCACCGACGACCTGCCCCAGCACCAGATCGACTACAACGTGGCCAACCACTACATCGCGACCCACCCGAAGTCGCCGTTCAGCGGGCAGGTGGTGGTGATGACCCGTGGTGAGCGGCTCAGCAAGCGCCTCGTCGGCGACCAGCTGACCGTCGAGCGGGCCGGCGGGGAGCTGACCCGCGAGCCCGTCACCGACCTGGCCGCGGTGCTGCGGTCGATGGGCGTCGAACTGGCCCCGGAGGAACTGGGGTTGTTGCGTGGATCTCCCCCCATGGTGTGACACCGGCGCGTTTGACTGGCTCGGCGGACGGGGCGCGGCCACAGTGGACGCGTCCCCCGTGCAGTCACACTGCGTCACCCATAGGAGATCCCGTGAAGAAGTCCCGCCTGGCCGCCCGCCTGGCGCTGCCCCTCGCGTTCGCCGGCGCCGCGTTCGGCGGTGCCCTCCCCGCCGCCGCCGACCCGACCCACCCGCTGGACCCGATGCGGGAGGGCCTCGGCCAGGGTGTGGTGAACGGCGCGGGCACCGTCGGCACGGTCGCGCTGACCTCGGGCGAGGTGCTCGACGACAACGTGGAACACACCAGCTCCAGCGCCTCCACCGCGGTGGACACCACGCTGAGCACCCTGCCCGCCGGCCTCGTCCGCACCGGCACCCAGCCGGTCATCTTCGGCGACCTGGACGACCTGCGCACCTTCCTGCACGGACACTGATCCCGGTCCCACCCGCGAGGTCGCGCCGGTGACTGGAGCGGGTGCCGTGTTCGGCCCCCCGGGGCCGGGCGCGGCGCCCGCTCCAGTCACCGGCTCAAAAGCGACCTCGCCGCCCCGCCGGAGGCGGGGCCGAAAACAGAGAGCCGACAAGGGGACTCGAACCCCTGACCTGCTGTTTACAAGACAGCTGCTCTACCAACTGAGCTATGTCGGCCTGCGCCCCGGAGTATATAGACGTCACACGCACAGCTCGTCCACGACGTCGGTGAGTCGGTCCCGGGTGCGGTAGGCGGCGAGTTGGCGGTCGGCGCCACCGCCGGTGGTGCGCAGGCGCGCCAGCATGCGTTCGGCGAACTCCAGGTCGCCGGTGGTGGACAGGGCGTCCCGCAGGCCGGCCAGCATTTCGTCCAGGATGGACCAGACCGGCACCAGTTCCCCGCTCTCGGGGTGCAGGCACGAACCGCTCAGGCCGTCGCGGGCGGCGCGCCAGAGGTTCGCGCGCAGGATCTCGTCGGGCACGGCCACCGGGGTGCGGTCGTCGGCGACGTCCCGCAGCGCCACGTTCACCAGCCCGCGGATCAGCACCGCGGCCAGCGTGGCCTCCTCCGGGGTCGCGGCCACGTCGCAGATCCGGAACTCCAGCGTCGGCTGCTTGTCGGAGAGGCGGACGTCCCAGTACAGCATCGCCCGGTCCATCATCGCGCCGCTGCGCAGCATCGCGGCCACGCTGTTCTCGTAGTGGTCCAGCGAGACGAACAGCGGCGGCGGCCCGGCCGACGGCCAGCGCGACCACAGCACGTGCCGCCAGCTGCGGTAGCCGGTGACCGCTCCGCCGTCGAACGGCGAGTTCGCGGTGAGCGCCAGCAGCGCGGGCAGCCAGGCGCGGGTGTGGTTGCTGACCCGCACCGCGGTCTCCCGGTCGGCCACCTCGACGTGCACGTGGCACCCGCAGGTGGCGGTGGAGCGGGCCATGACGCCGAACCACTCGCTTATGCGCCGGTACCGCTCCTCCTCGGTGATCTCGTGCGACGCCTCGGGCAGCAGCGGGGTACCGCTCGGCAGCAGCCGCAGGCCGCGCTTGCTCGCGCTCTCGGCCAGCCCGGTGCGCAACCGGGTGAGGTGCCCCAGCACCTCGTCGGCGGTCCGGCACACGTCGGTCGCCGTCTCCACCTGGGAGCTGATCAGCTCCTGCTGCAGTTCACCACCGCGTTCCTCGGTCCCCTCGACCACCTCCGGACCCCGGGAGACCAGTTGCCCGGACGCGTCGACCAGGAAGAATTCCTCCTCGACGCCGAACGTCAGTTCCTCGCCGTGGAGCCCCATGCACCACTCCTTCACTGGTCGCGACGACGCGGCGGGGATACCCGGATCGAGTGATCGGTAACCACGAAGCGGAACGTGGTGGACGCCACTGTTCCGATCATGCAACGGTCGGAGGCCGAGCGTCGATGGTCTCCGGGAATGACCAGGGAGGTGGACGGGTAGATGAAGATCAACCAGCGCAGCCGGGCAGCCGAGCGCAAGCGCGGCTGGCAGATCCTCGAAGCGCCGGTGAACGAGCGGCCGCGCAGAACCCGCCGCCGCCGCGACGGTGGTTCGGAACCGCGCAGCCGGGCGTGGCAGATCCTCGAAGCGGACACGGGCGAGCAGCCGGCCGCCGAGCAGCAGACCGCGATCGGCCCGGCGCTGCCGGACGACGCCACCGTCAACTTCGTGCTGGACCTCGCCCTGCGCATCGGTGAGGTGCAGATGGCCAGCGGCGCGGGCGCGTCCGACGTCACCGCCACCATCCTGGCGCTGACCTCGGCACTCGGCCTGCCGCACTGCGAGGTGGACGTCATCTTCACCTCGATCACGGTCACCTGCCACCGCGGTTCCGAGCTCTCGCCGGTCACCGCGCTGCGCGTGGTGCGCGCCCGCGGCCTCGACTACAGCCGCCTGACCGACACCGAGGGGCTGGTCCAGCGGATCACCCGCGGCCGGGTCAGCGCCGAGGACGCCTACACCGAACTGGAGCGGATCACCTCGCGGCCGCACCCCTACCGGCGGTGGGTGTCCACCCTGGCCTGGGGCGGCATGGCGGCGTTCATCTCGCTGCTGATCGGCGGCGACTGGGCCACCGCGTTGATCGCCTTCGTGATCAGCTCGGTGATCGACCGGGTCGGCCGCGTGCTCAACCGGTACACGCTGCCGTTCTTCTTCCAGCAGGTGGTCGGCGGCTTCATCGCCACACTGGCCGCGGTGCTGGTGGTCAACACCAACCTGCTGCCGATCGAACGGCCCACCATCGTGGTGGCCGCGGCGATCACCGTGCTGCTGTCCGGGTTGAGCACGGTGTCCGCGGTGCAGGACGCGATCACCGGGTACAACGTCACCGCCGCCGGGCGCACCACCGAGGTGGCGATGATGTCGGCCGGGCTGATCACCGGGGTGGTGCTGGCGCTGAACACCGCGCCGCTGTTCGCCATCGTGCAGCGCACGCCGCCGCCCGCGGTCTACAGCAACACCGCGCTGGACCTGCCGATCATGGTGGTCGCCGGGGCGGGTGCGGCGCTGTGCTTCGCCCTGGCCAGCTACGCCAGGCTGCGGTCGCTGCTGATCGCCGCCGCCGCGGGTGCGGTCGGCAGCGTCGGGTACGGCGCGCTCGGGCTGCTCGGCGCGGACCAGATCACCGCCTCCGCGGTCGCCGCCACGCTGGTCGGCTTCTCCGGCGGGGTGCTGGCGCGGCGGTTGAAGGAGACCCCGCTGGTCATCGCGGTTTCCGGGATCACACCGTTGCTGCCGGGGCTGTCGACCTACCGCGGGTTGTACGAGATGGGCGTCGAACCGGGTGGTGAGCTGGGCACGCTGATGACCGCGGTGGCCGTCGGGCTGGCGCTGGCCGCGGGTGTGGTGCTCGGCGAGTACTTCGCGCAGCCGGTGCGCACCCGCCTCGGCAGGCTGGAGCGGAAGCTGGCAGGCCCCCGGATGGCGGGTCCGCTGCGGCCGAAGCCCGGCCGGGTGGACTGAGGGAACCGCGAGCCGGGTGACGCGGCGGGACAAGTCTCACGTTCTCATCCGGTGACGGGCGGGGCGGTCACGATAGTCTGCGAACCATGACCGAGCCTGTCAGCACGGCCGCCGAATTCGTCGTGGTGGCCAACCGGTTGCCGGTGGACCTCGACCGCTCCGCCGACGGAACCCAGCGCTGGACCGCGAGCCCGGGTGGGCTCGTCTCCGCACTCGAACCGTTCCTGCGCTCCCGGAAGGGGGCCTGGGTCGGCTGGCCCGGCGTACCGGACGTGGAGGTCGACGAGTTCTCCGACGAGGGCTTGGTGCTGCACCCGGTCACGCTCAGCGCCGAAGAGGTGACCGACTACTACGAGGGCTTTTCGAACGCCACGCTGTGGCCGCTGTACCACGACGTGGTCGCCCGGCCGGTGTTCGACCGCGCCTGGTGGGACAGCTACGTCAAGGTCAACCGGCGCTTCGCCGAGGCCAGCGCCAAGGTGGCCGGTGAGGGCGCGGTGGTCTGGGTGCAGGACTACCAGCTCCAGCTGGTGCCGAGCATGCTCCGCGAACTGCGGCCCGACCTGCGGATCGGCTTCTTCCTGCACATCCCGTTCCCGCCGGTCGAGCTGTTCATGCAGCTGCCGTGGCGGGCGGAGATCGTGCGCGGGCTGATCGGCGCCGACCTGGTCGGTTTCCACCGGCCGGGTGGCGCGCAGAACTTCCTGTGGCTGGCGCGCCAGCTGATCGGCCTGGAGCCCAGCCGGGGGGCGGTCGGCGTGCGGTCGCGGCCCGGTGTGGTGCAGGTCGGCGACCGGACGGTGCGCGTCGGCGCGTTCCCGATCTCCATCGACGCGGCCGGTCTGGACAACCTGGCGCGCACGAAGAAGGTGGCCGAACGCGCCGCGCAGATCCGCCGCGACCTCGGCAACCCGAAGACCGTGCTGCTCGGTGTCGACCGCCTCGACTACACCAAGGGCATCGACCTGCGCCTGCAAGCCTTCCACGAGCTGCTGCAGGAAGACCGGGTGAAGCCCGAGGACGTGGCGTTCATCCAGCTGGCCACGCCCAGCCGTGAGCGGGTCGAGCACTACCAGCGCATGCGCGGGGAAATCGAGCAGATGGTCGGCCGGACCAACGGCGAATTCGCCCGCGTCGGTCACCCGGTCGTGCACTACCTGCACCAGTCCGTGGACCGCACGGAGCTGGCCGCCTTCTTCTCCGCCGCCGACGTGATGGTGGTGACCCCCCTGCGCGACGGCATGAACCTGGTCTGCAAGGAGTACGTGGCCTGCCGCCACGACCTCGGGGGCGCGCTGGTGCTCTCCGAGTTCGCCGGCGCGGCAGCCGAGTTGAGCAGTGCGTTCCTGGTCAACCCGCACGACCTCGACGGGGTTAAGAGCGCTTTGGCGGCTGCCATTACGCTCGACCCGGCCGAGGGAAGACGGAGAATGCGCGCGCTTCGACGTCAGGTCCTCACCCACGACGTCGACCGCTGGGCGCGCTCGTTCCTGGAAGCACTCGGGTCCGAGCCCTCCGCCTGAGAAATCAACTCCCATACCCCACGTACCTGCTCCTAGGAGGAGTGTTGACCGCCGAGGCCCTGCCCGCCGAGCTGCGGCGTGCGATCGTGCAGATCGCGCGGACGCCGCGCTTGCTGGTCGCCTGCGACTACGACGGCACGCTGGCTCCGATCACGTCCAACCCGGACGAGGCCCGCCCACTTCCCGAATCGGTCGGTGCCCTGCGATCACTTGCCGGCCTGCACGAAACCACCACGGCCGTGATCTCCGGTCGTGCTTTGCGCGATCTCGCCACGCTTTCCCGATTGCCCGCCGAAGTCCACCTGGTGGGCAGCCACGGTTCGGAATTCGACATCGGTTTCGTGCACGCGCTCGACGCGAAAGCGCGTGAACTGCACCGGCGGCTGGAAGCCGAACTCGAACAGCTGGTGCTCGATGTGCCGGGTGTTTCCCTGGAGGTGAAACCGGCCAGCATCGCCGTGCACGTGCGCCGCGCCGAGTACGACGCCGGGCGGCGCGTGCTCGCCGATGTCCACAATGGACCGTGCACCTGGCCGGGGGTGACCACCACCGACGGCAAGGAGGTGGTCGAGCTGGCCGTGGTGCAGACCGACAAGGGCCGCGCCCTGGACACCCTGCGCCACCAGGTCAACGCCACCGCCGCGGTGTTCCTCGGCGACGACGTGACCGACGAGAAGGCCTTCGCCCGGCTGTCGGGCCCCGACCTCGGGGTCAAGGTCGGCGACGGGGAGAGCCTGGCCGCCTACCGGGTGCCGGACACCGTCGACGTGGCCACCGTGCTCGCCTTCCTGCTGGAGGAGCGGCGGCACTGGCTCTACGGCGAGCAGGCGCCGCCGATCGAGCGGATCTCCATGCTGGCCAGCGAGCGCTCGGTCGCGCTGCTCACCCCGGACGCCAAGCTGACCTGGCTGTGCCACCCCGGCCCGGACGCGCCCGCGATCTTCGCCGACCTGCTCGGCGGACCGGGTGCCGGGCACTTCTCCATCAAACCGCACCGCAACGGCCTGCCGCTGGGCCAGCGCTACCTGCCGAACACGATGACCGTGGAGACGCGCTGGTCGCGGCTGCTGGTCACCGACTACCTCGAGCCGGACAGCCCACCGCACCGCACCGACATCGTCCGGGTGATCTCCGGCGAAGCCGCGGCACAGGTGGTCTTCGCGCCGCGGCCGGAGTTCGGCGGGGTGCCGGTTAAGCTGGTGACCGAGGAGGACGGCCTGCGGGTGCTGGGCACCTCGGAGCCGATCGTGCTGCGGTCGCCCGGCGTGCGGTGGGAGATCAACTCCGACGGCATGCACGACACCGCCGTCGCACTGGTCGAACCAGCGCCCGAGCGCCCGGTGGTGCTCGAACTGCGTTGCGGCACCACGGATCTCGGCAGGCACGAACTGTCCGAACTGGACCGCCGAGCGCGGGCGGGGGCGTACTGGAGCGACTGGGCGGCCACGCTGAAGGTGCCGGGGGTGCAGCCGGAACTGGTGTCGCGCTCGGCGCTGACGCTGCGCGGGCTGTGCAACACCGACAGCGGCGGCGTGCTCGCCGCGGCGACCACCTCGCTGCCGGAGGAGATCGGCGGCGTCCGCAACTGGGACTACCGGTACTGCTGGATCCGCGACGCCGCGATGACCGTGCGGGAACTGGTGACGCTGGGTTCGCTGGACGAGGCCGACGGGTACCTGCGCTGGCTGCACGGCGTGCTGGCCACGCTGGCCGGGCCGGAGCGGCTGCACCCGCTGTACACGCTGTCCGGCAGCGTGATCGGTGCCGAAGCGGTGATCGAGTCGCTGCCGGGGTACGCCGGTTCGCGGCCGGTGCGCGTCGGCAACCTGGCGAACCACCAGGTGCAGCTGGACGTGTTCGGGCCGGTGGTGGAGCTGGTGGTCACCCTGGCCGAGGCGCGCGGGGAGCTGCGCGACCAGGACTGGCAGATGGTGCGGGCGATGGCCGAGGCGGTCACGCGGCGGTGGAACGAGCCGGACCACGGCATCTGGGAGGAACGCCACGTGCCGCGGCACCGGGTGTACTCGCGGGTGATGGGCTGGGTGACCATCGACCGGGCGATCAAGCTGGGCGAGGTGTACGACCGGGAGATCCCGGCGGCCTGGCCCGTCCTGCGCGACACCATCGCCGCCGACGTGCTGGAGCACGGCTGGAACGACGAGGTGCAGGCGTTCACCACCGCCTACGACGGCACCGACCTGGACGCGGCTTCGCTGTTCGTCGGCTTGAGCGGCCTGATCGACCCGAGCGACCAGCGCTTCCAGTCGACGGTCACCGCGATCGAGGCGGAACTGCGCAGCGGCTCCACCGTCTACCGCTACCACCGCGACGACGGCCTGCCCGGCAGCGAAGGCGGGTTCCACATCTGCGCGGCGTGGCTGATCGAGGCGTACCTGCTGACCGGGCGGCGGACCGAGGCGGAGGAACTGTTCGAGCAGCTGGTGGACGCCGCCGGCCCCACCGGCCTGCTCCCGGAGCAGTACGACCCGATCGCGGAACGCTCGCTGGGGAACCACCCGCAGGCGTACTCGCACATCGGGCTCATCCGCTGCGCCAACCTCCTCTCCCGGTAATCCGGCTCAGGCCGGGGGCGCTCGACGCCCCCGGCTCCGGGCGGGGCGCGCCTCCCCCACGTTCCCGCCCTGCTTGGCGCTACTTCGGCACCCGGCTGCCGCCCAACTTTCCCGTTTGCTCGGCGCATCAGCCACGTCTCCCCCGCCCAACGTTCTCCGCTCCGCCCGGCGCCCCAGCCAACGTCCTCACCCGGCGGCCGCCCGCCTTCCGTCTTTTTGCCCGGGTACCCCAGCCACCGTCCTCACCCGGTGCGCTGCGCAACTTCCCCGCCCTGCTCGGCGCCCCCAGCCAGCTTCTTCCCCCGGCCAACTTTCCCGTCTTGCCGGGGCACCCCAGCCAACTTCTCCACTCGGCGCTTCCCTCACGCCCCGCTTCGCCCGGTGCCCAACCAAGTTCTCCACCCGGCGCCTCCGCCCAACCTCCCCGCCCCGCCCGGGTGCCCCAGCCAACGTCCCGCCCAACGCCTCCACCCGGCACTGCCGCCAACGTCCCCGCCCTGCCCGGGTGCCCCAGCCAAAATCCTCACCCGGCACCCCCGCCCAACCTCCCCGCCCGGCCTAGGCGTCCCGCCCAACGCCTCACCCGGCACTCCCCCAACTTCCCGCCCCGGTGCCCCAGCCAACGTCCCGCCCAACGCCTCCACCCGGCCCGGGTGCCCCAGCCAAAGTCCCGTCCGACGCCTCCACCCGGCCCGGGTACCCCAGCCAAAATCCTCACCCGGCACCTCTGCCCAACCTCCCGTCCCGCCCGGGTGCCCCAGCCAACGCCTCGCCCCGGCGCCTCCACCCAAGCCCTTGCCCCGCCCGGCGATCCCGCCCCGCCCAGCGATCCCGCCCCGCCCCGCCCGGACACCCAGCCAACGTCTCCACCCGGCGCCCCAGCCAACACCTCGCCCCGGCGCCCACTTCGCACCCCGGTGACGCGAACTCCCCCACCGCTCCAGAGCGCTTCAGCCACGCGAACGAGACCCCACGTTCGCGTGCAGGAGCGGGCGGGGTCAGCCGCCCGCTACCGAGGGGATGATCATCAGGTCGGTGCCCGGGGTGAGCGGGGTGTCGGGGCCCGACAGGCGGCGGCACTCTTCGCCGTCGACGTAGAAGTTGACGTAGCGCCGCAGCGCGCCCGACTCGTCCCGCAGGCGGCGTTCCAGTGCCGGGTAGCGCTCGCGCAGTTCGTCCAGGGCCGCGCTGATGGTGGCGCCCTGGACCTCCAGCACGGTCTGCGCCCCGGCCAGCGGCCGCAGCATCGACGGCAGGTGGACCTTGGCCACCTAGATCACCGCGGCCCGCACGCAGAGCACGTCCGGCAGGTGCTCGACCACGCGCCGCCAGTTGTCCCCCTCGTCGGCGCTGGCCCACACCTCACCCGACCGGGAGCCGAAGTACACGCCCGCCGGGTCGGCGTCGTCCACGCACATCGCGTCGCGCAGCACGGCGGAGTAGAAGCCGCTGTCCGGCAGCCCGCCGGACAGCTCCGTCCAGCTGCCCCCGCCGTCCTCGCTGCGGTAGACCCGGCACCGCCCGCCCGGCGGGAAGCGGTGCTCGTCGGCCTGCAGCGGGAAGTTGTAGACCACCTCCGGCCGGTGCGGGTGCACCACCATGGCGAAGCCGAAGTCCGACGGCAGCCCGTCGGCGATCGACTGCCAGCTCCCGGCGTGGTCGTCGCTGCGGTACACGCCGTGGTGGTTCTGCGCGAACATGGTGTCCGGCCGCGCGGGGTGCCGGGCCACCTTGTGCACGCACTGGCCGAACTCCGGGTACTCCTCCGGCAGGAACTTCACGTGGATGCCCCGGTTGGCGGGCGTCCAGGTGGCCCCGCCGTCGGTGGTGTCGTACACCCCGCCGGTGGACATCGCCACGGTCACCCGCTGCGGTTCGGTCGGGTGCGGCAGCACCGTGTGGATGGCCATGCCGCCGAACCCCGGCGTCCACCGCGGGCGGTGCGGGTGGTCCCAGAGGCCGCGGACCAGCTCGAAGGACTTGCCGCCGTCGGCCGAGCGGAACAGCGCCGACGGCTCGACCCCGGCGTAGACCACGTCCGGCTCCGGGGCCGGCGTCAGCTGCCAGACCCGCTGCAGCGCCGCCCCGGTGTCCGGCGGGAAGGCGATCGGCGCCTGCTCCGGCTCCTGCCAGGTGGCGCCGAGGTCGTCGCTGGTGGCCACCCCCGGGCCCCAGTGCTCGCTGGTCACCCCGGCGAGCAGGCGCGGCGAACCCGAGCGGGTGTCGATCGCCAGCGCGTAGACGTCGGTCATCGGCAGGTGCGGCCCGGTGACCGCCCAGTCGGCCCGCGAGTTCGAACTCCGGGCCAGCCAGAGCCCCTTGCGGGTGCCGATCGCGAGCAGCGCTTCCATCAGACGCCTCCCTGTGTGGTTCGGATCACGGCGGGAGCTTACGCGGTACCACCGACAGAAACCGGGCGCCGGAGTCGCGGGATGCTAACGACGGCGCCCGGTTGCTGTCACGCTGTTTCAGCTGGGCCTGAAATGGAATTACGCGGAATACCCCTTCGGCGGAATGAGCGTGGCCAACTGGTGGAAGGTGAGCCAATAGACACCCTGGCTGAAACCGGCCGAGTCGGCGATCTTCACCGTCATGTTGTCGCTGTTGTAACCGATCACCGTGAAGTAGTGGTAAACGGTGTAGTTGGGGTAGCCGGGCGGGTGGTTGTTCGCCGGGGCGACGATGTTCGCCACGATCGGATAATTGTTGTTGATGTCCAGCACCACGTCGCGCCAGAGCAGGTCGCGCTGGGCCGCGGTCGGCGGGTCGTTCGGCATCTCCTTGGTTTCGTACCAGGTGGAGCCGAGGTTGGCGTTGAGCACCCGCGTGACCTGGCCGATGTGGTCGGTTCCCCCGGTGTGCGTGGGGAGTTGCTGCGCCAGGCTGCCCTGCGACGGCGGGTTGGCCATGCGTGCGGACAGCGCCATCCTGGTCGCCGCCGGACCGCACCAGTAACCGGTCTGCTGCCATTCGTGCCGCACGTTGAGTTCGACGACGGCGGGCAGTTCGGAAATGTCGATCTCGGCCGTGTCGGCCGGGCGGGCGGCCGGGGCCGCGGGGGCGGCATAAGCGAGCGCGGGCGCGGTGCTGATTCCCGCCACCACAGCCGTGAGCACAGCAAGGAACCTTCGTCTGAACATTTCGGCGGTCCTTCCCCAGTGCGTTGACGGTTGGTTTCCGTCAGGTGAGGGAAATAGTCCGCAAAATTGTGACCGCTGTCAATGCCCGGTGCTCCAGGGGGCATTCCACCGGGAGCACCGGGCAGCGGGGATCAGGCCGCGTAGCCCTTCGGCGGGATCAGCGAGGCCAGTTGGTCGAACGACAGCCAGTAGATCTGGTTGCCGCCGAAGTTGGCCGAGTCGGCGATGTGCACGGTCATGTTGTCGCTGTTGTAACCGATCACCGTGAAGTAGTGGTAGATCGTCTCGTTCGGGTAGCCGGGCGGGTGGTTGTCCGGCGGGGCGACGATGTTGGCGACCACCGCGTAGCCGTTGTCGATGTCGTAGACGATGTCCTGCCAGAGCAGGTCCTTCTGCGCCTGCGACGGCGGGTCGTTCGGCATCTCCTTGACCTCGTACCAGGTGGTGCCGAGGTTGGCGTTGAGCGCGTTGGCGATCTGGCTGATGTGGTCGGTGCCGTTCTCCGTGGTGCCCATCTGGGCGGCCAGCTGCCCCTGCGACGGCAGGGCGCCGGTCCTCGCGGACATCGCCACCCGCGCCGCGGCCGGGCCGCACCAGTAACCGGTCTCCTGGACCTGGTACTGGATGTTGAGCGATTTGGCGCCGGCCGCACCCACCTCGGCCGGCGCGCTCTCGGCGAACGCCGCACCCGGCAGGACCAGTGCGCTCGCCGCGGCGACCCCGACGACCGCCCGGAGGAAACCTCTACGCTGCACTTGTTACTCCTTCCCCAGCTAATTCGTCGGTTATTTTCCGTCGAATAGCGGACATCCTGAGGAACCGGGCAACCGTGCACAAGGGGTTTCAGGCAGAGCCGAAACACTCAGGCCCGCGCGTGCTCCGCGGCCGACAGCGCCAACCCGACGTCACCGACTTCGAGCACCCGGATACCGGGCGGGAACTTGCCGGAGTCCGGCGGCACGAGCGCGTGCGTGAAGCCGAGGCGGGCGGCCTCGGCGATGCGCTTGCCGACGTTGGACACCCGCCGGATCTCCCCCGCCAGCCCGACTTCGCCGACCGCGACCAGGCGCGGCGACAACGCCACGTCGGCCACCGACGACGCGATCGCCAGCACCAGCGCCAGGTCGACGGCGGGCTCGGTGATCTTCATGCCGCCGACCGTGGCCAGGAACACATCCCGCTTGGCCAGCTGCATGCCCGCCCGCCGCTCCATCACCGCGAGCACCATCTGCACGCGCGAGGAGTCGAGCCCGCTCACCGCGCGACGCGGTTGCGGCAGGGTGGATTCGGCGACCAGCGACTGCACCTCGCTCATCAGCGGGCGCTTGCCCTCCATCGCCACGGTGATCGCGGTGCCGGGAACCGGCTCGGTGGTGCGGTTCATGAACAGCCCCGACGGATCGGGCACCCCGACGATGCCGTTCTCCCCCAGTTCGAAGCAGCCGATCTCGTCAGCGGCACCGAAGCGGTTCTTCACCCCGCGGACCATGCGCAGGGTCGAATGGCGGTCGCCCTCGAACTGGAGCACCACGTCGACCAGGTGCTCCAGCACCCGCGGCCCGGCGATGGACCCCTCTTTGGTGACGTGCCCCACCAGGATGATCGGCAGCCCGCGTTCCTTGGCCAGCGCGACCAGGCCCGCGGTGACCGCCCGCACCTGCGTCACCCCGCCCGGCGCGCCGTCCGCGTGCGGCGAGGACATGGTCTGGACCGAGTCGACGATCAGCACCCCGGGCTTGACTTCGTCGACGTGGCCGACGATGGCCCCGAGATCGCTCTCCGCGGCGAGGAACATCTGCTCGTGGACGTTCCCGGTGCGCTCGGCCCGCAGGCGCACCTGACCGGCGGACTCCTCGCCGGTGACGTACAGGGACGGGTGCTCCCCGGTCTCGCCCGCCGCCCACTGGTAGGCGACTTCGAGCAGCAGGGTCGACTTGCCCACGCCGGGCTCACCGGCCAGCAGGATCACCGCACCGGGCACCAGCCCGCCACCGAGCACGCGGTCCAGCTCGGGCACGCCGGTCCGGCGGGCCCTGGCGGCCTCGACGTCGACCTGGCCGATCGGGCGCGCGGGCGCGCTGGGCGCCCCGGCGACGATGCGCGCGATCGCCGGACGCGCGTCACCGCGTTCCTCGATCGTGCCCCAAGCCTGGCACTCCGGACACCGGCCGACCCACTTGGCCGCCTCGTAACCGCACTCACCGCAGCGGTACGAGGTACTGCTCTTCTTAGCCACGAGCGCCCACGCTAGCCGGGACTACCGACAGTTTCTCCGGCCATGCCTCCGGCACGGCGGCGAGGTCGCTCGAAGCCGATCGCTTCCCTCGGCACGCCAGGCCGCGGGCGGCCTGGCGCACCCCAGTCCAGCGATCGGCGCGACCTCGCGCGGGGCTCAACCCCCGTGGCCCTCGTGCTCGCCTTCGACCGGGCCCGAGTGCGTGGCGGGCGGGGCGCCGTGGTCGGCCTGGCCACCGGCGGCCGAATCCTCGTGCTCACCGTGGCCGCCGTGGTCGGCGTCGGTGCCCGAACCGTGGTCGGGCCGCGGGTTGGTGGAAGTGGCGAGCGGCACGTCGACGACGACCGAGCCCGCGTTGCGGAAGGTGAGCGTGACCTTGAGGGTCTGACCCGGGTACACCGGCGCCTTCAGGCCGAGCAGGTTGACCACCGCGTGCCCGACCGGGTGCTCGGCGGGCGGCGGGGGCTGCGCACCCGGCGCGGGCGGCTGCTCCGGCTGGTTCGAACCACCCGGCTGGTTGGCGCCGCTCGGCTGACCGGCCTGGCTCGGCTGGTTCGCCCCGGCGGGCGGCTGCGGCGCGCCGCTGGACGGCTGCCCGGCGGCGGGCGCCGCGTGGGCGGCACCGTGGTCGTGCGGCAGGCTGGCCATCGGGCTGACGGTGATCTTGCTGCCCGCCACCACCACCCGGTAGCCCTCGATCTGCGCGCTCGTGGCGGCGTCCGAGCTGACCGCGACCAGCTCGTCGTCGGTGGGGCCGTTGTTCGCCACGACCAGCTCGAGCGGGGCGTCGGCACCGGCCGGGTAGAACGCGGCCGCGCCGGGGAAGGTCAGCTTCGCGTCCCGCACGGCGAGCTTCCCGAGGTCGGTGAAGCCACCGGTGACCGCGGACAGCTGGGTGTCGGTCTGGGTGATCTGACCGGCGCCGCAGCCCGCGAGCGCCAGCGCCGCACCAAGGCCGAGCGCGGCCACGCCGAGCACGCGTCGTTTCTGCTGCCTCACGGTCTCGTGTCCCTCCTGCGCGTCCTGTTCCCCGCGAAGGGTAGCCCGGACTGCCGCGCGCGGCCGAACCCGGTGGCCGTTGCGCGCGCCGGATTCGAAGATCAATGGTCCACAGTGGATTTCCCGGCGGCCGGGCCGCGATTTGCGGCTCACCTGCATGAGCATGGGAAATGCACGTTTGTCAACCCCCGTCCGGCCCACGATCCGGCCGCTGACCTGCGACGACGGAACTCGGGGCGCTAGATGGTGCCAGTCGAGCCGTGCTAGGATGGTGCTAGCGAAAGGGGCAGAGGACACATGGTTTTCAAGGTCGGAGAGACCGTCGTCTACCCGCACCACGGTGCCGCACTCATCGAAGCGATCGAGACCCGGGTGATCAAGGGCGAGGAGAAGAAATACCTCGTCCTCAAGGTCGCGCAAGGGGACCTCACCGTTCGCGTGCCCGCAGACAACGCCGAGATCGTCGGTGTGCGGGACGTCGTCGGGCAGGACGGTCTGAATCGCGTCTTCGACGTGTTGCGTGCGCCGCACACCGAGGAGCCCACGAACTGGTCTCGTCGGTACAAGGCCAACCTGGAGAAGCTCGCCTCCGGCGATGTGAACAAGGTGGCCGAAGTGGTGCGCGACCTCTGGCGGCGTGAGAAGGACCGTGGCTTGTCCGCCGGCGAGAAACGGATGCTGGCCAAAGCACGGCAGATTCTGGTGAGCGAACTGGCACTGGCCGAGGGCACCGACGAAGGCAAGGCCGAGGTCCTGCTCGACGAGGTACTGGAAACCGCGACGGTCTGAGCGGAACCACCGGCCCGATCACGGCGATGAACCACGTCGCTCTGCTTCTCGCGGACACCAGCCAGGGCGCACTCGCGTCTCTCCGTGGCGAAGCACTGCTCACTCATGCGGTTCGTGGCCTGATCGATTCCGGCTGTGAAGACCTGACGATAGTTCTGGATTCGGACCGCCGGCTCGCCGAAAGCGAGTCGGCGGTCCGAGTCGTGCCCGGGGCCGCCCAGCGGCACCGGGTTTTTTCCGGTTGCGCGGATCGTAGCGAGTCCCTCCGCCGGGCCCTGCACGTGGTCGGTCAAACACGCTCCGGAGTACTCGTGGTGCACGAGGCCACCCGGGCGCTGGCGCCGTCCGCGCTGGTCAGGGCGGTGGTGGCGGCCGTGCGCGAAGGCGCGCCCGCAGCCGTCCCGGTGCTGCCGATGACCGACACCGTGAAACTGGTCGACGGCGAGTCGAAGATCACCGGTACGCGTGACCGCGCCCGCCTGCGCACCCTGCAGACCCCAATGGCCTTCGACGCCGGGCTCCGGGCCGAACTCGCCGAGCACGGCCCCGAGCGGCTGCTCGACCGGCTCGGCGCCCGGGTCCGGCTGGTCGACGGCCATCCCGACGCCGCACGGCTGGCGTCGGAGTTCGAACTCGCGCTCGCCGAAGCGGCGTTCGCCGAAGCCGGAGGCCCGCTGTGCTCCCCGTGATCCCCAGAATCGGCCAAGGGGTGGACGTGCACCCGGTGGCGGCCGGCCGCGACTGCTGGGTCGCCGGCCTGCGCTGGGAGGGCGTGGACGGCTGCGCCGGGCACTCCGACGGTGACGTCGCCGCCCACGCGCTCTGCGACGCCCTGCTCTCCGCCGCCGGGCTCGGCGACCTCGGCGCCGTCTTCGGCACCGGCGACCCGCGCTGGGCCGGCGCGCACGGCACCGAACTGCTCGCCGAAGCCCGGCGGCGGGTGGAGGCCGCCGGGTTCACCGTCGGCAACGCGGCCGTGCAGGTGATCGGCAACGCACCCCGCATCGGCAAGCGCCGCGACGAGGCGCAGCGGGTGCTCTCCGAAGCGGCGGGCGGGCCGGTCAGCGTGGCGGGCACCACCACCGACGGCCTCGGCCTGACCGGGCGCGGGGAAGGCATCGCGGCGATCGCCACCGCCCTGCTGATCCCGGTAGCCTGACGCCGTGACGATCACTGCGGCGATGTTCGACTTCTCGGGGACCGTCTTCCGCCTGGAGCAGGACGAGACCTGGCTCACCGACCTCACCGACGACGGCGGCGCACCGCTCGACCTCGAAGCCCAGACCGAGCTGATGCGGCGGATGACCGCCCCGGTCGGCCAGGTGGCGCAGTTCGACGACGAGCACCAGCACGCCTGGGAGAACCGCGACCTGGACGTGGAACTGCACCGCAAGGTCTACCTCGACGTGCTCCGCCAGTCCGGGGTGCAGCAGCTCCACCAGCGTGAATCGCTGTACGAGCGGCTCATTGATCCCGCGATGTGGACGCCGTACCCGGACACCGAAGCGGCGTTGAAGGGGCTGGCCGAGCGCGGCGTCAAGGTCGCCGTGATCAGCAACATCGCCTTCGACATCCGCCCGGCCTTCGCCGCCCGCGGCTGGGACGCCTACGTCGACACCTTCGTGCTGTCCTTCGAGGTCGGCGCCATCAAACCGCAGCCGGAGATCTTCCAGGCCGCGCTCGACCAGCTGGGCATCACCGGTCCGGAGGCGCTGATGATCGGTGACGCCGAGGAGGCCGACGGCGGGGCGCGGGCGCTCGGCTGCGCGTTCGCCCTGGTCGAACCGCTGCCGACGACCGAGCGGCCGGACGCCCTGCTGACCGCGCTCCGGGCCCACCAGCTGCTCTGAAGCCGGATCGGTGCGACCGCCGTCACGGCGAGCCCGTACCATTTCGGCGTGGCCCTACACCTATACGACACGGCGTCCAGGAGTGTGCGGGAGTTCCACCCCGCCCGCAGCGGAACGGCTTCGATGTACGTGTGTGGTGCCACCGTGCAGGGGGTGCCGCACATCGGGCACGTCCGGGGCGCGCTGAACTACGACGTGCTGCGCCGCTGGCTCGTCCACAGTGGACTCGACGTGCTGTTCGTGCGCAACGTCACCGACATCGACGACAAGATCCTCACCAAGGCGGCGGCCAACGGCAGGCCGTGGTGGGAGTGGGCGGCCACGCACGAGCGCGCCTTCGAGGACGCCTACACCGCGCTGGGCTGCCTCCCGCCGTCGATCGCGCCGCGGGCCACCGGTCACGTCACGCAGATGGTCGAGCTGATGCAGCGGCTGATCGACCGCGGGCACGCCTACGCGGCCGGCGGTGACGTGTACTTCTCGGTGAAGTCCTTCGACGACTACGGCGCGCTTTCCGGGCAGCAGCTCGAAGAGGTCCAGCAGGGCGAGACGCTCGCCGAGGGCAAGCGCGACCCCCGCGACTTCACGCTGTGGAAGCGCGCCAAGCCGGGCGAGCCGTCTTGGCCCACTCCGTGGGGTGACGGGCGGCCCGGCTGGCACCTGGAGTGCTCGGCGATGGCCACCACGTACCTCGGCGGTGAGTTCGACATCCACGGTGGTGGGGTCGACCTGGTTTTCCCGCACCACGAGAACGAGCGCGCGCAGTCCCACGCGGCGGGCGACGGGTTCGCCCGGTTCTGGCTGCACAACGCCTGGGTGACCATGTCCGGCGAGAAGATGTCGAAGTCGCTGGGCAACGTGGTGGCCATTCCGGAGATGCTGCGGAGCCACCGGGCCGTCGAGCTGCGCTACTACCTGGTCCAGCCGCACTACCGGTCCACCATCGAGTACTCCGACGCCGCGCTTTCCGAGGCGGCGCAGGGGTACCGCCGGATCGAGCAGTTCCTCCGGCGGGTGGCGGGCGCAGCCGGTGCGGTCGAACCCGGCGAGCTGCCCGCGGGGTTCACCGCGGCGCTCGACGACGACCTGTCCACCCCGCAGGCGTTCGCCGTGATGCACAACACCGTGCGCGACGGCAACGCGGCGCTGGACTCCGGCGATAACCAGCGGGCGCTCGAACTCGGCGCCTCGGTCCGCGCGATGACCGCGGTGCTCGGGCTCGACCCGCTCGACCCGCGCTGGGCGGCCGGTCAGGAGAGTCCGGCGAACCAGGCGCTGGCCGAGCTCGTCTCGGGGCTGCTCGAGACCAGGCAACAGGCCCGCAAGGAGCGGGACTTCACCCTCGCGGACTCCGTTCGCGCGTGGTTGCACAACGCGGGTGTCGCGGTGGAGGACACCCCCAACGGTCCACAGTGGACCCTTAAGGACTCGTAGCAATGGCAGGCAACTCCCGTCGTCGCGGTGCGATTCGCAAGGAGGGCACCAAGAAGGGTGCCGTCGTCGGATCGGGCGGTCAGCGGCGCAAGGGGCTCGAAGGCAAGGGCCCGACCCCGAAGGCCGAGATGCGGCCGGGTCACCCGGCGCAGCGGCGGGCCGCGGCGGCCGCCGCCCGCGCGGCCAAGCAGCGCGACAAGGCGGAGGCGCCGGAGCTGATCGCCGGGCGCAACCCGGTGGTCGAGGCGCTGCGGGCGAACGTGCCGGCGACCGCGTTGTACGTGGCGCTCAACATCGACGCCGACGACCGCGTCACCGAAGCCGTGCGGCTGGCCGGTGACAAGGGCATCTCGATCCTGGAGATCCCGCGCGAGGAACTCGACCGCAAGACCAACCGCGCCGTGCACCAGGGTCTCGGCCTGCAGGTGCCGCCGTTCGAGTACGCCCACCCGGACGACCTGCTCACCGCCGCACGCGACTCCGGCGAGCCGCCGCTGTTCGTGGCGCTGGACGGGGTGACCGACCCGCGCAACCTCGGCGCGGTGATCCGCTCGGCGGCCGCGTTCGGGGCGCACGGCGTGGTACTGCCCGGCCGTCGCAGCGCGGGCATGACCGCGGTGGCGTGGCGGACCAGCGCGGGCACGGCGGCGAAGCTGCCGGTGGCGATGGCGACGAACCTGACCCGCCAGCTGAAGTCGTGGGCCCAGGAGGGCCTGATGATCGTCGGCCTGGACGCCGACGGCTCGATGGACATCGACGAACTGCACCTGGCCACCGAGCCCCTGGTGATCGTGCTCGGCTCGGAGGGGCGCGGGTTGTCCCGGCTGGTGCGGGAAACCTGCGACGCGACGGTGTCCATTCCGATGGCGGCGGGCGTCGAGTCGCTCAACGCCTCTGTGGCGGCCGGCGTGTTGCTGGCCGAAGTCGCGCGATTGCGCCGGGTCACCGGTAGGATCTGACGGCTGCGGCCGGCTCCCCTCGGCTAAGGTCACAGAACTGCTACGTCGCCAGGGGGAGCCGCTCGGCCATGTCGTTCGTTTCGCCGCTGTTCCTGTGGTACTTCATGCCGGCGGTGCTGGTCGCCGTGCTGGTGTGCCCGCGGAGCTGGCGAAACGGCATCATCGCGGTCGGCAGCCTGATCTTCTACGCCAGCGGCGCCGGGGTGTTCACCCTGCTGCTGCTGGCGTGCATGGTGCTGAACTTCCTGGCCGGGCCGCACCTGGAGCCGAACGGGTGGGACCGCGGCCGGGACGCGCGGCGGCGGGTGCTGCTGCTGTGCGTGATCGGCTTCAACGTCGGCATGCTGGTGGTCTGGAAGTACGCCGGGTTCGCCACCGAGCAGATCGCCTGGTTCGCCCAGGCGCTCGGCGGTGACTTCCCGATCGTGCAGCTGGCGCTGCCGATCGGCATCTCGTTCTACACCTTCCACCACGTCTCGTACGTGGTCGACATCTACCGCGGTGAGCGGCAGGCGCTGCGGAACCCGGTGTCGTTCGCCACCTACATCTCGATGTTCCCGCAGCTGGTCGCCGGGCCGATCGTGCGGTACCGGGAGATCGCCGACCAGCTGCCGCAGCACCGGTCGCACCGGCTCGACGACATCGCCGCCGGCTTCCCGCGGTTCGCGCTGGGGCTGTGCAAGAAGACGATCATCGCCGACTCGATCAGCCCGATGGTGGACGCCTGCTTTTCCACCCCACCGGGTGACATGACCTTCGCCGTGGCGTGGCTGGGGGCGCTGGGGTACACGCTGCAGCTGTTCTTCGACTTCTCGGGGTACTCGGACATGGCGATCGGGCTGGGGCGGATGCTCGGCTTCCGGCTGCCGGAGAACTTCGCGCGGCCGTACTCGTCGGTCACCATCACCGAGTTCTGGCGGCGGTGGCACATGTCGCTGTCGCGGTGGTTCCGGGACTACGTCTACATCCCGCTCGGCGGCAACCGCGGTGGCGCCGGGAAGACCTACCGCAACCTGTGCATCGTCTTCGTGCTGACCGGTTTCTGGCACGGCGCGGACTGGACCTTCCTGGTGTGGGGCATGTTCCACGGCGCGCTGCTGATCATCGAACGCGCCTTCGGCTGGGCTTCCGCGCCCGCGGACCGCGTCGCCACGATCGCGCGCCGGGCGCTGACCTTCGTGCTGGTGGTGTTCGGCTGGGTCTTCTTCAAGTCGGCGGACCTGCCGCGGGCGCTGAACATGATCGGCCACATGCTCCTGCCCGACTTCGAGGGCCTCACGGACGTGGTCTCGTCGGCGCTGACCAACCAGCGGCTGGTGCTGCTGCTGGTCGCGCTGGTGGTGGTCTTCCTGCCGGCGCACCCGGTCACCGGGCCGCTGCTGGAGTCCTCGCGGAGCAAGCCGGCCACGGGGTTGCGGATCGCGGTGATGACGGTGGGCCTGGTGTACGCCTCCATCCTGGTGGCGACGGGCACGTTCAGCCCGTTCCTGTACTACCAGTTCTGACGGCCTGGTCGCGTCGACCTCCGGCGTGCTTCGGCCTACGGCCTCTGACCTGCGCATTGTCTCTCGACATTTCTCGCGGGTTCTCGCTGCCGCCCGACCTCTGACGGCCTGGGCACGGCCTGGCGGCCCTCGACCACCCCTCCCCCATCGTCCCGATACGCAGCCTGCTCAGCGGTCGCTGTGCCGGGTCAAGGCACGCTTTCCCGCCTTGACGCGGTGCGGCGGCCGTTGGACGATCCGGCGTCCGGGGCGGTGGGGTTCTGTCGCGCTGCCTGCGGCGGCGCGCTGGCGCCCCACCTGCGGGGGCCGTGCCGCGCGGCCCGCCGGGCGGAGCGGAGCGGGAGCCCGGCGTGTGCCGCGATGGATCCGGCCCGGCCGCCAAGGTGACGGGCCCCGCGCGCGCCGCCGCAGGCGGCGCGCCTTGATCCCATAGAGCCAAATTCGGCAGACAACTAACCTACTAGCGAGTTGCTACCTGACCCAAGCGCGCTGAGGAAGCCAGTTGCCCCCTCAGCGATAATGTAGTCGTGCAACATGCAGATGACTCAGACGCGGGCCAGATTTTTTGGCGAAATGACAAGGCGCTGATTGACACCAATGGCAACATTTACTGTCTTCCATCTCGAAATAAGTACGACTACGACTGCAGATCTACCATAATCCCAATAGCGTCCACAGAAATGATCGAAAAGGCACTACGGGAAATCGCAATTACCGAGTCTTTGCCATTTGAAGAATATCATAAGATAACTTTCGACATTTCAGTGCACGATAGTGATTTGACTTCAGAATTCGGATCCGACCACTCAGGGTCACTGAATGAGCACTTAAGTTGTTTATGTTTTTCACTTGACTCGAATGGCTCACTAATACTTAATTTGTGCATAGACAACCCGCTTCACCTGAACGAAGATTGGATACGGAAGTCAATCGGCCCACTGGCCGAATCATGCGGCTTACAGTTCGAGAAGATCGAGCGAATGGGCAAAAATCCAGATTGGGCAGAGCTACTTTTTTCTTTATCCAAGACACTCCTCCTCGAGTACGTCGTCGAGATATCAAGCGAAATCCAAGTAATTCTTTCTAGTCATGACGCCAACCTCGGCACACCGCTAGGAATCTACTCAACCCTCACCCGAGGCCACAGAAAATTCCTTCTAGGCCAGCCGGAGACCGACACCCTAGAGTTTAAGAGTAAGCATTACGGCATCGAGAACAATCGCGCCCGTTACGAATACTCTTTAGACGTAGCATCGTTTGCAAACTCCGAATACGGCGGAGTGGTGATTATTGGAGTAGATACTCGCAGGGATCCATATGGTCGAGATATTGCAATAAGCATCACCGGGTGCAACGATAGCCCGGGCATTCTCGACAGGTACTCTTCAATCTTGCGAGAGTATGTTTATCCCGCGATCACCGGCCTGATCATTGACGTCTTTGAGTTCGATGACTGCAGCTTGGTTGCGATTGTCATCCCGAAACAGAAGTCAAGGCACAAACCATTTCTCGTGAAGGGCGGCCTCATAGACGGTGTTGAGAAAGTATTTGGAACCGCCATCTCAATACCGCTAAGACGTAGAGACGGAAAGGAAATGCTTAAGGTTGAGTCGTTGCACAGGATGTTAACGAGGCCACGGGATGACAACGACCAAGAGATCGACTTCATATAGTCGCACCATTCCGATAGGTGTGTAATGGAAAGGTTGCACACAAGCCAGACTCAAAGATTCATCTAATGAACATTAGATTTGCAAGATCAAGCACCATGCCATCACCGTGGCCACATCGAAATAGATCAACCTTATCGGGCTTGTTTGCATAGAATACGAAATTGATTTCGGCTGCCCGAGCCGCAGCTTGATCAGTGAACGAGTCACCAATGAGCACCGCTTCCGAAAGATTGACCCTCAAACGACCTACCGCAGACAACAACATTGCTGGACTAGGCTTCAGGAGGCGAAAGTCTGAATCGCTTCGCGCGGATACATAACGCACGAGACTATCAAGCTGATACAAAGTCAGATAGACCTTGATCGCCGCAGCACTGTTGTTGCTGACGATGGCGATTGGGCGGCCGGTCTCATGCCAAGCGTGGATGAGGTCGTGGGCGCCTGGGGCGGGTTCGGCGGTGGCGATAGCTTCGACTTCGAGGGCGGTGAAGGCGGCTTCGACGTAGCGGGCTTCATCGTCGCCGAGGGTGGCGGCGTAGCGGAAGACGTCGAACGGGTCACCGGTGGTGGCGACGGGTTCCGGCAACTCGGTGTGACCGCCATCGGCCAGGACTACGCGGAGTTGTTCGGCGACGGCGGGGGCGGGCAGGCCCGCGAAAACCGAGCAGATCGGGCCGTCGAAGTCCAGGAGCAGGGCCTTGGCGTTGGCCAGGAGTTCCCGTGCCTTGGCCTCGTCGCCGGTGGTCACCGGGTGTACTCCTTGGCCACGGTGGTCCACATGCTGGTGAACCAGGTTTTGGCCTGGTCTACGTACTGACTCCCGGTGGAGGTGTCGTCGTCGTTGGCGGAGTGGTGGAACAGGATGGCGTCTTTGCCCATGAGGTCGTACATGGCCTGGGTCTCGCCGCCGAAGGTGATGACGTGCTCCCGGACGGGGTAGAAGCCGAAGAAGGCTTCTTCCTCGTTGATCAGGTAGAGCTTGAACAAGGGAGCCGCGGGATGGACCCGGATCTCGGCGGTGGCTTCGTTGACCAGGCCGAGTTGAGCCAGCTCGGTCACGGAATCGACGATGGCCAGGGTGTGGCGGCGCATGATCTCTTCGGCGCGCTGGCGGAAGCCGGGACTGTCGGCCTTGTCCTCGACGGTAACGGGCAGGCTCCAGGGCTGGCCGGGGTCGGGCAGCAGTAGGCGCACATGGATCGACTCGGGCCGCAGCCGGCCGATTCGGATCTTGTCCAGGGGTTCGGCCATCACGCCGTGCAGGGTCTCGCCGGAGAACCCGGCGAAGTCGATGGTGACGTGCTGGGCCTCGAAGGCGCGTTCGATGTGCGGGCGCAGGCCGACTGGGCGTTCGGTGCGCTCTCGGACGAAGACGCCGCTGCCCTGCCGGGAGACGATGAGTCCTTCTTCTCGCAGCTCGCGCAGGGCGTTTTGCACGGTCATCGGGGCGACGTTGTAGGTCTTGGCCAGCTCGCTGCGCGACGGCAGCTTGTCCCCGGCGGTGAACTTGCGGGTGAGGATGGCCGCGCGCAGGGCGTTGGCGACCTGCACATATGGCGGACGTGGGTCGTCCGGATCCAAGGCCATGACTGCTGTCTCCTTGCGTTTTTTGCGTCCAGCTTGCGTCTGTACTTGCGCAATCTGCGTATTTCCATGGTCGCAGCGGCGCTCAAGGCTGTCTAGGCCAGCTAGCGAGCTAGGCCGATGGCCCCTTGGTTGACTTGTCTAGCCAGGCTAGGTAGCCTGGCTGAGTCAGCCACGTTAGACAGCACCGCACGAGGTGCCCGGCCTAGGAGCAACCCAGATGGCAGTAGCACGCGGAACGCGTTTCGAAATCGACCACGACCAGGTGTTTCCCGACGGCGCGGCGATCGTCGGCCCGGTGACTCCGGACATGGAGTACGTCTCCAACGAGGACAAGGCCAGGGGCAAGCAGCCCAAGCAGAAGATCGACGAGCAGACCGGACTTCCGCAGTGGAAGGTCACGGTGACCGACCCGTCGGCGGAGAAAGACCGCGACAAGTCCGCGACGGTCACCCTGCTCGACCGGGTGCAGCCGGTTCCGCCTGCGGCGGCGATCGCGGGCTTCGACTTCCGGCCGGTCGTGTTCGAGGGCCTGACCGTCGAGGCCCGCGTCATGGGCGAGAAGTTCAAGTACCAGGGCTGGGTCCTGCGCGCCACCGGCATGCGAGAGCCCAAGTCGGCCACGCCGCCGAAGTCCTCGACGGCGAAGACCGGCGGTCCGAACGAGCAGAAGACGGCTGCGTGATGGTCAAGCGGCCGTCGCGTGAGGCGGTCGCTCGGTGGAACACCGCGTATGCCGAGCAGACCGCCGCACTGTTCGCCGCGATGCGCTCCGAGGTGGGCGACGTGGCGGCGGTGCGGCGGCTGGCCCTGGCGTACCACTCGGTGGCGGAGTCCTGGCGTGTGCTGTCAGCCGACCTGGCAGCACCGCTGTGGGCTCGTCACGCGGCATCCGTTGCCGCTGAGGAATTCGACCGGCGCGCGCGGGTCGAGAACCTGCGCGCCGACTCAGCTCAGAACTAGGAAGCAAGGCGGATGGTGTCGCACGAACGGATTGCCGCCTGGGAACGGGCGTATCACGAGTTCACGGTGGCGTCTGGGGTCGCGGCCCGTACCGGCAACCAGAACGGACAGGCGTTGATGGACCTGGCCGCCGCCTCGGCGTCGGTCGCGTCGGCCTGGCGGGACATCCGCGGTGAACACCGCTTCCCGTGGTGGCTCTCGGCCGCGCTGGAGTCGGCGGTGCAGGCGTTCGAGGCACAGGCCGTGGACTGCGAACGAGCAGCACAGAAAGGCGTAGCCAGTCATGGCGTTGAACGTGACGTGGTTCCCGGGGCCGGGAGCGATCGCGGGCATGGAACAGCTTGGTTCAGCACGGGAACTGGCGGCCCTGGTGATCTATCTCGACCCCGACAGCTTGGTGATCATGCCCCCGAGCGATCCGGCGGAGTGGCCCGAGTTCATCGGGCTCCTACGCCGTATCCAAAAGGGAGCGGCGGAGCTGGCTGATCACCTCGACCGGACGGGAGTGCCCAGCTTCGACGACGAGTAAATCCGAATAGGACGAGTAACGCGCGCTGGTCGTGTGGCGTACAAGCACGCCCAGATGCGGAATTCCCTTACCTAGCGCGCAGAACCGGAACTCTGGCTACCAACCTTCGCCGGTCCTGCGCTGCTCACAACCTCACGGAAGTGAACAATGACAACGCTATACGACGACAACTGTCGCGCACCAGAGGGGATTACCCATCTCACCCGAATTGCCGTGGTGGGCGGTGATTCCCGATGAACCACAACGGTTCCCGATGGATCGACCCGGCTCCGCTGGAAGTCGCCCGGCCCCGGCTGCCCTGGTGGACCCTGCTGCCTCGCTGGGTCAAGGTCGTGCTGTCGCCGGTCATCCTCACGTGGCTGGTCTGCTGGACCACCTACCAGGTCAGCCGCATCCTGTGGCGCTATCCGCTGACCATGGGCGTCGCCCTGCTCGCCGGATGGCTGGACGCCGAACTCGGTCACCTCGGCCTGCTCTGGGTCCTTACCGGGACTGCGGCCGTGCTGGTGCTGTGGTGGTGGCGGGCTCGCCCCTCCTTCCAGCGCTTCGCCCTGCCGCAGGCCCGGACCGAGTACCGGCGGGTCGCCATTTATGCCGGCCACTGGCGAACCGTCATGCGGCTGTCCGACCTGGTGAAGACCAGCCGTGGCCGCGAGTACCGGCCCAAGCTCGGCTTGGTCCGCTCCGAGGGCTGGCGGGATCGCGTCCGGGTTCGCATGGTCAAGGGCCAAGCTCCGGAGCAGTGGGAGCTTCGCGCGTCCGGCCTGGCGCACTCCTTCCGCGCCACCTCGTGCCGGGTGCGTGTTCGCAAGCCTGGTCGGCTCGAACTGGACTTCGTGCACCGTGACCCGCTCGCCCGTGCCATCCCGGCCCCGCCGTTGGCGGCGGAGGATTCCGCGGTTGACCTCAAGCGCGTGACCGTCGGACGGCAGGAGAACGGCAAGCCCTGGCGCCTGCCGCTCCAGGGGACTCACGTGCTCGGCGTCGGCGTCACCGGTGCGGGCAAGGGCTCGCTCGCCTGGGCCGTCGCGTGGGCGTTGGCTCCCGCGCTGCGGTCGGGTGCGGTCCGCATGTACGGCATCGACCCCAAGGGCGGGATGGAACTCGGCCAGGCGCCCGAGGTCTTCCACTCGGTCGTGTTCAACAACGGCGAAGAAGCCGTGACCCTGCTCGAAGAGATCGCGGCCGAGGTCAAGCAACGTGCCGAGCGGTACCGGGGCTTCCTGCGCTCGTGGAACCCGAACACCGGTGATCCCTTCCTCCTGGTGGTCATCGACGAGTTGGCGGACCTGCTCGCCTACCAGGCGGACAAGAACCTGCGGGAACGCGCGAACCGGGCAGTCCAGACGATCACCAGTCAGGGCCGCGCGCCCGGTGTCTGCGTGCTCGGTCTGGTCCAGGACCCGCGCAAGGAAATCGTCGCCTTCCGCCACCTGTTCTCGACCCGGATCGCGATGCGCCTGGACGAGAAAGCGCAGGTCGACATGGTCCTTGGCGACGGTGTGCGCGAACGTGGCGCGGCGGCTCACGAGATCTCCGAGCACACCCCCGGCGTCGCCTGGGGCAAGGAGGACGGCAAGCGCGAACCGTTCCGCGCTCGGGCCTTCCACATCACCGACCACGACTTGATCGAATTGGTCGAGTACGTCACCGGTGTGCCCGTGCGTCGCGCTGACGTGCTGCCCTTCCCGGCCCGGAACGACTCGGATGGGGGTGCGGTGGCGTGAGCGTGCTGCCTTTCCTCGATGTCATCCGAGACCACCTCGGGCGTCATGACCTGCCGTCTCCGTGCATGGTCGCGGTGGACGCGTGGGCCCGGCCGGTGACCGTGCAGCTCTGGGCAACCGGGTTGACGCAGAGCTGTGCAGCGCTCGTTGCCTGGGCTGACACGCTCACCGAGGTCTCCGCGTCCTTGTGGCGCACCCCGGCGGGCGACTCGGTGCACCTCGAAGTGACCGGCCGCGTGCCTGCGGGCGTCCCGATCCGGGTCTATGACGCGGTGACCTTCGACCCGGTGACCTTCCCGGACCTGCCGACGAACACCCGGCAGGACCTCGCCGTGTCGCTGCTGCGCAGGTGGGCACGCGGTGAGGAGGTGGCCGCTTGATGAGCACCCGTGCCGAACGGATGCGGCTACCGCTGTCCACCGAGGTCATGAAGGCCACCGCCGAGAAGCACGGCGTGTGCGTCCGGCCGTTCACCATGGAAGCCGGCGACTTGGACACCGGGGAACTCCGGTACGTCGCCGTGCCCTGCGGGTCCACCGTGGAATCCGTCTGCGCTCCCTGCGCCAAGAAGGCCAAAGCGCTGCGGATGGCCCAGTGCCGCGAAGGCTGGCACCTCACCGAGGAACCGGACTTCACCCCGGCCCCGCCGAGCAAGGAACAGACCGAACTCATGGAACTCCGCGCGGACCTCGTGCAGGAGTACCGCAAGACCATGGCCGAAGGAGAGGAAGCAGAAGCCGAGGAACTGCGCGAAGAGATCCGCTCCGTCGACGACGAACTTCGGCAACTCGGCATGCGCGGCCGTCTGCCCTCGCCGGACCTGCCGGAGAACAAGCCGGTGAAGCGGTCCACCAAGCGGCGGCAGGACGCGCCGAACCTGCCCCGGCAGAAAGTCGCCAAGACCACCCTCGGGCGGGAGTTCGCGGGCAAGTTCCGGCCGTCGATGTTCGTCACGCTCACCTGCGACACCTACGGGCGGGTGCGGGAGGACGGGACGCCGGTCGACCCGGTCGGCTACGACTACCGGCGGGCTGCTCGTGACGCGGTGCACTTCTCCGCGCTGGTCGATCGGTGGTGGCAGAACCTCCGCCGCTGCGTCGGCTGGGACGTGCAGTACTTCGCCACGGTCGAGCCGCAGAAGCGGAGCGCGCCGCACCTGCACGCCGCGCTCCGCGGTTCGATCCCGCACGACGTCATCCGGCAGGTCACCGCGGCCACCTATCACCAGGTGTGGTGGCCAAACCACGACCAGTTCGTCTACGACGGCGACCGGCTCCCGGTCTGGGACTCCCGCACGCGGGCCTTCCTCGACCCGGAGACCCGGGCGCCGCTGACGCTGTGGGATGAGGCCGTTGAGGCGGTCGAGGAACCGGCGCACGTGGTGACCTTCGGGCAGCAAGTCCACTCCAAGGGCATCCTCGGCGGGTCGGAGGAAGCCGGACGGCACATCGGGTACCTGACCAAGTACCTCACCAAGGCCACCGGCGAAGTGGTCGAGGCCACGACGGCTCGGCAACGGGACCACCACGACCGGCTTCACGCTGAGCTGGCGATCACCCCGTGTTCGCCTCGGTGCGCGGTCTGGCTGCTCTACGGCGTCCAGCCGCAGGGCGCGGGCTCCCGCACCATCCCCGGTCACTGCAAGGGACGGGCTCACCGGCGGACCACGCTCGGCCTGCCTGGTCGGCGCGTGCTCGTCTCCCGGAAGTGGTCGGGCAAGTCGCTCGCCGACCACAAGGCGGACCGCAAGGCGTTCGTCCACCAGGCCCTTGCCGCAGCCGGCATAAGTCGGCCCGCCGAAGAACCGGCCCGGCTGGTCTGGCGCAAAGTCCAGTCCGGAGACCCGCACGTTCCGCCCCGGGCGCACCTGCTCATGCACGCCATCGCCGAACGCATCTCCTGGCGCGCCGAGTACGACCGCGCGCTACTCGCGGCGCAGGGACCACCAGGCGATCCAGAAACTTCGGCAACTCTGCAAGCGGCCTGACCTGGGGGGAACAGATGGACAACGTGAGTAGCCTCGGGCGCCTGTGGACCGTGGAAGACGTCTCCGCCTACCTCGGCGTGCCGGTCAAGACGCTGTACCAGTGGAAGTGGCGCGGTGAGGGGCCGCCGGTCCGAAAGCTCGGGCGACACCTCCGATATGACCCGGCCAAGGTCCGCGCGTGGGTTGAGGGGCTGGAGGCGGCCTGATGGCACACATCCAAGACCGCTGGTACCGGCCTGCTGAAGACCCCGAGACCAAGAAGCCGGTGCTCAACGCGCAGGGCAAGCCCGTACTGGAGAAGACGGAACTCTTCGGCAAGGGCCTCCGGTACAAGGTGCGTTACCTGGACCCGGCTGGGAACGAGCGGAGCAAGTCCTTCCCGGATAAGAAGAAGCGACTCGCGGAGGACTTCCTTCACAAGATCGAGGATGAGAAGAACCGGGGCAGCTACCTCGACCCGAAGACCGGGAAGGTGCTGCTGCGGGAGTACGCCGACCGGTGGGTGAACAGCCAGAGCTTCGAGGAGTCCACTCGGGAGCTGACCGCCTACCGGATGCGGCTGCACCTGTACCCGTATCTCGGTGACAAGTTCCTCGACGGCATCACCCCGACTGACGTGCGGGAATGGGATCGCAAGCTCCAGGAGAAGCCGCTAGCGGCCAGCTACCGGCAGGTGCTGTTCATCCACCTTCAGACGGTGCTGAACGCTGCGGTGGACGACGAGAAGATCAGGAAGAACCCGTGCAACGCCTCGTCGGTGCGGAAGCCGCAGATCCCGCCTCGGAAGGTGGTGCCGTGGTCGAGTGAACGAGTCCATGCCGTCCATAAGGCGATGTCAGAGCGGTACAAGGTCACCGTGCCGCTCGGGGCTGGGCTCGGCCTGCGGCAGGGTGAAGTCTTCGGCCTGGCCGTCGATGACATCGACTTCGAGACCAGTGCAGTCACCGTGCAGCGGCAGGTCAAGCTCGTGCACAACAAGCCCTGCTTTGCACCGCCGAAGCGAGGCAAGACGCGAGAGGTACCGCTTCCTGACTCGGTGGGCAAGGCCCTGCTCGACCACATGGCCAAGTTCCCGCCGTTAACCGTCACGCTCCCGTGGAAGCACCCGGGCGGCGAGCTGGTGACGGCACGGCTGGTCGTCTACAGCCGGGAGCGCACGCAGGCTTGGCGGCCGGTGTTCAACCAGTGGACCTGGGGTCCCGCCCTGAAGAAGGCTGGCGTCGAACGCGTGCCGCGAGTGGACGGGTTCCACGCGCTGAGGCACTTCTATGCCTCGACCTTGCTGGACGCTGGCGAGACGATCACCGCGCTGGCCAGCTACCTCGGGCACAGCGACCCGGCGTTCACGCTGCGGGTGTACACGCACCTGCTCCCCTCCAGCAAGGAGCGGACGTGCCGGGCCGTCGACGACGTGTTCGGCCCCGACTTGGGCAGTTTGCCCGGCGTGGCTTGACTTCTGCCATGCGGGAGATGCGCACACTGTTACCCATGGCATGGGAGTGGGTCGCACCTGCGGCTACGGTCCTCGTCGGCGCTATCGCAACGACGGGGACCGTACTCGTTGCGCGCATCGGACGGCGACACGCCGAGCAGGTGGCTCGGATGGCCTCCGAGACCAACTTACGTATCAGCTATCAAGACCGCCTAGCTGAGTGCCTGGTCGACGCTGTTGAAACGGTGATGCTCGGGACAACTGTCGCCAACTTCGTGTCTCCTCTGAAGTTACCGTCAGAGGCTCAGCCAAGTTACGAAGACATCCACCGCATGTATGCCCGCCTGTCGGTGTACACGCCACCGGAGGTACGGCAGGCATATGCGAACTGGATGCGGCTCTATATTCCCCTAGTGGTCCAGAAGGTCAACATCACTACAGAGCAGTACTTCGACGCGCACGAGCGGATGGCCAGCTCCCAACGAAGCTTCGTCGACCTCGCCAACGGCTTGCTGGTTCCTCATGCGTCGATACCAGACCGTGGGGCGGCTTCGACCACGAACCCATCGGGTCATCCCGAGACGGCCTGATCACGGCCTGGGCTGTCAGTTGATCTTCGTACTGGCAGCTCAGACCCGGTCTCTTGCCTAGTACTACCAGTTCTGAGCTCCACCGCGGCGGTGCGCGGCGAGCCCTTCGCCTACGCCCTGCCCGACGAAATACTCCGGCTGCCCGAAGAGATCACGAAGAACGCCAGCGGGCGGATCACCACCAGTGAGCAGGTGACGAGCCACGAAACCCGCGACCGCTACCTGATCAGCTCGCTGATCGAAGAGGCGATCACCTCCAGCCAGCTGGAAGGCGCCTCCACCGAACGGCGGGTCGCGAAGGAGATGCTGCGCTCCGGGCGTGAGCCCGCGACGACCAGCGAGCGGATGATCCTCAGCAACTACCACGCGATGACCCGCATCGGCGAGTTGCGGGAGGAGAAGCTCACGCCGGAGTTGATCTGCGGAATCCATCGGATCGTCACCGATGGCACCCTCGGAAACCCCGCGGCGTCCGGCCGGTTCCGGTTGCCGGGCGAAGAGTGTTACGAGCACCCCTTCGAAGACGGGAACGGGAGAACCGCCCGCGCGCTGTTCTACTGGTCGATGCTCGACCACGGCTCCTGGCTCACCGAATTCCTCACGGTCTCCAAGATCCTGCGCCAGGCACCGGGCCGGTACGCGCGCGGTTTCCTGCACACCGAACAGGACGCCAACGACCTGACCCACTTCTTCCGCTACCACCTCGACGTGAGCAAGCGGGCGATCGAGGGCCCGCAACGACACCGGGCGTCCAAAGTGGAGGAAGCGCGCAAGCTCCAGCACTCCTTGGCCGGGTTGCCCGGCGAGTTCAACCACCGGCAGCTCGCCGCGCTCGGCAACGCGGTCAGCAATTCCGGGCAGAACCACACGGCGAGGTCGCACGGGCGCAGCCATCGGGTTTCCGGGGAGACGGCCCGCAAGGACCTCGGTCAGCTCGAGGCGCGCGGGTTTCTGCTGCGGGTGAAAGCGGGCAAGAAGTTCGCCTGGCTCCCCGTGCCGGGCATCGTCGGCAAGCTCGGGAGGCAGGGGGCTGGTTGCCCGCTCCACACCGGAATGAGAGGATCCTGGTCCGCCTGTCGACCGGCACCGGAAAGGAAAGCCGAGTTATGCCCGACCGCGTCGACGACTCGCCGCCGCTGGATTTTGCGCTCTACGGGCTCGGGGAGGCCTGGCGGGGTGCTCGCTGGCTGTCCGCGCTCGAGGGCCGGGCCGGTGAGCCGCTGTGGGCGGCCTGGTTGGGGCACTTCTCCAACGACGCCGCCGTCTTCACCGGATCGGCGAGCCGCAGGCGCCACGACGAACTCCACACCGCGCCCGGGGCGGACCGGCTCAGCCAGGTGGCCTTCACCGCCGCCTTCGCGATGTCCGACTTCACCCTGCCCAGCGCCGTCGACCAGCGGCCGGAGCCGGTGCTGGACGCGGTGGTCGGCGCGGCCGAGCACGCCGCGGCCAACCACAGCCGCTGGGAGAACGCCTCCTGGGAACTCGACGGCGACCTCCTCGCCGCGAAGGTCTGGCGCTTCGCCGGGGCCTGGTGCGCCTTCACCGACGCGCTGACCGACGAGTACCTGTTCGCCTACGGCATCGGCGTCGAACCGGACGAGCTGGAGTTCGCCAAGGTCACCGACACCCAGCAGTACGGCTTCTCCCGGCGCCAGCGCCTCGGCCCCGCCACGCTCGCCGAGATCAAGAAGCCGAATCTGCCGCGTCCGCTGCAACTGCACGAGGACCACCGGAAGCTCGTCTCCTGAGCACCATCGCCACCCCGGTCACCACCGCGGCGGCCCCGAGGCCGATGCCGGTGTAGATGGCCCAGGTGAGCGGACCCGGCGGCGTGTCCGCGGGGCGTGGATCGGCGAGCCCGGCGGCGACGAACGCCGTGGTCGACGGCAGGGGGCGGTCGCCGCCGCCGGCATCACGTTCGGCGACCACGCGGCCACGAACCGCTGACAACGGGAGCGCCGCCCTTTCCGGCGAGTCGGAAAACGCCCGTGAATCGAAAGCGTTGCCTCGATTGTCTCCCAGCAGGAACACCGAATCAGGCGGCACGGTCACCGAAAAGGGGAATGCCCCGCGATCCGGCCCGAGGTACTCCTCGGCGACGGATATTCCGTTCACGGTCATCCGGTCCCGCTGATCGCAGCAGACCACGGTGTCGCCGCCGAGACCGATCACCCGGCTGACCAACTGCCCCTCCCGCTGCCACGCGGCGGCGTCCACGACCACCACGTCACCCCGGCGCACCTCCCCCGGCCCGGCCAGCAGCAACAGGTTTCCCGGCGTGTAGGCCGCGCCCATCGAACCGTCCTCGGCGCCGGTCCGCACCGCCTGGTCCGAACCGTCCAGGGCGGCGGTGATGCGCGGGTGCAGGTAGCCGTAGGCGACCAGCAGGCCGCCGGCGATCAGCAGGAGCAGCAGGAGGTACGGCGCACCCCGCCACCACCACGGCCGGAACCCCGACAATTCTTCACCAACCCCAACCACCGAATTCACCCCGCTCGAAGATCGCCAGCGAGAAAATAGCGGCCACCGGGAAAGAACGGTGAAGTCGCGACGAAACCGTAGCGAAAGTCTCAGGCAGCGCTCAGAAGGTTGCTTGCCCAACACATTGTTCAACCGGGCGCAGCCCGGCGTTTGGTCAGCCGGTTGCCGGAAAACCTGCGAGAATTGGCCTAAACGGCGATACGGCACGGTGAGTCCTCTGACCTCGATCACGATCGGCATCGGCGTGGCCACCCCGGGTACGGCGGGGGTGACGGCCCAGGCGGTCGCCGAAAACAGTCAGCTGCGCGCCTCGGCGCGGGTACCCCTGTCCGGCGGGGACCCCCGCACCTGGTGGCCCGCGGTCGAACGCGCGTTGTGCCAGGTCACCGCGGACCTGCCGCGCACCGAAATCGGCGCGGTGGCGATCGCGGCCACCCCGGGCACGATCGTGCCGGTCGACCGGCGCGACCGGCCGGCCGGACCGGCGCTGCAGCCGGACGACCCGCGTGGCGCGGCCCACAACCTCCGGGCCGCCGAACTCGGTGCGCGGCGGTGGCGGGCGCTCGGGCTGCGCCTGCCGTCGACGGCCGCGCTGGGCCGGGCGGCCTGGCTCGCCGAGCACGCGCCGGAGGCGGCGGGGATCCGGCATGTGCCGGAATTGCTCGGGACGCAGCTCACCGGGAAACGGGTCGCGGTGGACTCGGCGCACGCGCTGTGGACCGGTTACGACCCGCTCACCGGCGAATGGGCGCGCGAGGTGCTCGACGCCGTCGGGGTGCCGCCGAAGTGGTTGCCGAAGGTGGTGGCCCCGGCCACCGTGCTCGGTACCGTTTCGCGCACCACCGCCGCGCTGACCGGCCTGCCGAAGAACTGCCCGGTGGTGGCCGGGATACCGGTGGATCGCGCGACGCAGTTCGCCGCCGGTGCGGTCTCCCCCGGCCAGTTCGCCACGGCGCTCGGCTCGCGGTACGCGCTCGGCGGGGTGACCGAGGCGCTGGTGCCGGACCCCAGCGGGATGGTGCACAGCCACCGTCACCCGGACGGGTGGTGGTTGCCGGGCGGCAGCACGCCGAGTCCCGGTGCCGACGCGCTGCCGGACCTGGAGCGCCTGGAGGCGGCGGCCACCGCCCGCGGTCCGGCCGGCGTCGTGCTGCCCCCGGACTGCGCCGACCACACCCCGGGGGCGGATGCGGCGGACGAGGTGGAACTGCACCGCGCCCGGCTGGAAGCGGCGGCCTTCGTCGAGCGGCTGGCGCTGGACCACCTGCGGCGCCTCGGCATCGAGCCGGCGGAACCGTTGCCCGCCACCGGTCCGGCCGCGGAGAGTCTACTTTGGACCAAGATCAGGGCGACGGTGACCGGGATGGTGTTCCGCCTGGCGCCACACGGGGAACCGGCCTGCGGCGCGGCGGTGCTGGCCGCCGCCGGGGTGTGGCCCGGTGGGTTGCGGTCCGCCGGTGGGGGCACGCTGGTCGAACCGGTGGGGCCCGAGCAGGCCGCGCTGACGGCCTCCTACCACCGGTTCTGCAGCGGCCTGCACGAACGCGGCCTGATCGACGACGAACTCCACGCGGTCACCACGAGCTGATCGGCTTCCGCTCCCTGACGAGGGGTGGTTTCGGCTCGCTCACCACGGGCCGACCGCTGACGGCGTCGGCTCGCCCGATCGGGACCGGTTTCGCTCGCTCGACCAGCGACGGTTCCGGCCCGCTCACGGCGAGCCGACGCCCTCGGCTGGCTCAGGCGGAGCTGACCGGCGACGATCGCGACTCGCGAGGAGCTGCCGGTGCTGGCCCCGGCTCGCTCACCACGAGCTGATCGGGACGGCTTCGCTCGCTCGCGAGGAGCCGAACAGCAACGGCGTCGGCTCGCTCACCAGAAGCCGACCGGCGACGGCTTCGGGGCACTCAGGGGGAGCCGACCGGCGACGGCTCCCCCTCACCGGGCGCCCACCGACAGGGGCTCCTCACGAGGAGCTGATCGGGGACGGTTTGGGTGAGGGCTTCGGCTGGGCCGCCTCGGCTTCCTCCGGTTCCGCCGGGCCGAGCTGCTTGACCGCCTCCAGCACGGCGCTCTGCGCGGCGGTGATCCGTTCGGTGACCCGGCGGCGCAGGTCCAGCGCCAGCTCGCGGTCCTTGGTGGCGGCGGCGAGCTTCGCCTCGGCGTCGTTGAGGAGGGTTTGGGCGCGAGCCTTGATTTCCGCCTCGTGCTTTTCCAGGGCGGCTTCGGCTTCGGACTTGCGGGCGAGCAGTTCTTCGGCCGCCTTCTGGTCGGCCTCGTCGCGGCGGGCCTGCGCTTCGGCGTCGAGGCGGCGGCGGTCTTCGGCGGCGGCTTCGTTGAGCTTTTCGATTTCGGCGCGGCCGTCGGCGAGCAGCTGCTCGTGCTCGGCGGTGCGCTCCTTGGCCAGCTGTTCGGCGGCGCGGCGGGCGTCGCGGGAGTACTTGTCGGCTTCTTCCCTGGTGGCGGCGGCGTCTTCCTCCGCCTTCGCCCGCAGCTCGGCGATCTCCTCCTCGGCGAGCTGCATCATCATGCGGACGCGCTCGGCCATCGCGGAGGCCCCGGTGGGGCTCGCGGTCAGCCGGGCGAGGCCGTCCTTGGCCTCTTCGAGTTCCTTCTGCGAGTAGCTGAGCGCCTTGGACAACTCGGCGACCGAAGCCAGCGCCTCGTCACGTCCTCGCGAGGCGGCCCTCAGGTCGGCCGACAGGCGCGAAATGCGCTCGTCGACCTGACGCTGGTTGTATCCGCGGCGAGTCAGTTCGAACGGGGCGAGGCCGGGAGCCGGAGCCGGGGCGGTCTTGTCGGCAACCATTCGTGCACTGTAGTGACGCGGAGCCTCGCGGCCCATACCGCCATTTGGGGTATCGGCTACTGTTGCCGGGCGGCCAACGAGCGGAGGGGTTCGTGCGCGCCATTTTCGACGACATCGCCGCGCACTGGCACGTCTACGCGACGATGCCGCTGATCGCCGCGCTCATCGGTTACGCCACCAAGCGCGTGGCCATCAAGATGATGTTCAAACCGCTCGAATTCCGCGGCATACCGCCGTTCCTGGGCTGGCAGGGGGTCATCCCGGCGAACGCGCGGCGGATGGCGGCCACCGCGGTGGAACTGCTCACCAGCCACCTGGTGAACCCGCGCGAGCTGTTCGCCAGGCTCGACCCGGACCGGATGGTCGCCGAACTGGAAGAACCGCTGCTGCGGGCGGTCGAGTCCATCACCCGCGAGGTGCTCGAACAGCACCAGCCGAGGCTGTGGGAACTGCTGCCCGCCAGGGCGCAGCGGCTGCTGCTGAGCCGGATCCGCGCGCAGGCGCCGAAGGTGGTCGCCCGGCTGCTGCGCGAGGTCTCCGCCAACATCGACGACGTACTCGACGTCAACCACATGCTGATCGAGGCGATGGTCCGCGACAAGGCGCTGACCGTGCGGCTGATCGAAGAGGTGGCCCAGCCGGAACTGCGCTTCATCGCCCGATCGGGGATCTACTTCGGCTTCGTCATCGGGCTGGTGCAGTTCGCCGTCTGGGCGCTGACCAAGCAACCGCTGATCATGCCGTTGTTCGGCTTCCTCACCGGGCTGGTCACCGACTGGCTGGCGCTGAAGATGATCTTCTTCCCGCGCGAGCCGAAGGGCTTCGGCTTCTTCCGCTGGCAGGGGCTGTTCCAGAAGCGCCGCCGCCAGGTCGCCGAGGACTACGGCACGCTGATCGCCGACGAGGTGCTGACCGCGTCGAACGTGCTGGAGGCGGTGCTCACCGGCCCCAAGGCGGACCGGCTGTTCGCGCTCATCCAGCGCGAGGTGCAGCGCACCGTCGACGAGCAGGCGAGCATCGCGAAGCCGCTGGTCGCGCTGACCGTCGGCGGCCGGGAGTACCAGGAGCTCAAGCGCGCGGCGGCGGCGAAGGCGATCGAGCACCTGCCGGAGACCGTGCGGCACGTGGAGGAGTACGCCACCGAGGCGCTCGACGTGCGCAACACGATCGTGGACCGGATGCGCCGGCTGAGCCCGCTGGAGTTCGAGGGCATCCTGCGCCCGGCGTTCCGGCAGGACGAGTGGAAGCTGATCGCGGTCGGGGCGGTGATCGGCGGCATCGTCGGTGAACTGCAGGTGCTCCTGCTGCTGCACTGACCACCGGCCGCTAACGTGCACGCGGAACGAGCAGTGAAGGGGGACGCGGTGGACGCGGTGCTGGCCGATCTCGCCGAGCACTGGCCGCTGTACGCGGCGATCCCGTTCATCGCCGCGCTGATCGGCTACGTGACCAAGCGCGTGGCCATCGAGATGATGTTCCGGCCGCTGGAGTTCGTCGGCATCCGGCCGGTCTTCGGCTGGCAGGGCGTGGTGCCCAAGCACGGCGGCCGGATGGCCTCGGTGGCCACCGACCTGCTCACCGCGAACCTGCTGGACCTCAAGGAGGTCGTCGACCGGGTCGACCCGGACCGGATCGCCGCCGAGCTGGAGCAGCCGCTGCTGCGCGCGGTCGACGAGATCGCGCGCGACGTGCTCGCCGAGTACCACCCGCGGGTGTGGGAGGCCCTGCCCGCGATGGCGCAGGAGCTGGTCATCAAGCAGCTGCAGGCGTCGTCGCCGCGGGTGGTGCGGGAGCTGGTGCTCCAGATCCGCGAGAACCTCGACGACGTGCTGGACGTCAAGGACATGACCGTGCAGCACCTGACCAGGGACAAGGCCCTGCTGGTGCGGCTGATCCGGGAGACCTCGCGGCCGGAGATGACCTTCATCGCCCGCTCCGGCATCTACTTCGGCTTCGGGCTCGGCCTGGTGCAGGCGGTGGTCTGGGCGCTGACCAAGGAGCCGTGGGTGCTGCCGATCTTCGGCGGCTGCATCGGGCTGTTCACCGACTGGCTGGCGATCAAGCTGATCTTCGTGCCGCGTGAGCCGGTGCGGGTGCTGCCGAGGGTGGTGCTGCAGGGCAAGTTCCAGAAGCGGCGGGCCGAGGTCGCGCGGCAGTACGGCGAGATGATCGCGCACGAGGTGCTGACCGTGCCCAACCTGGTCGACGCCATCCTGCGCGGCCCGCGCTCGGACCGGCTGGTGGCCATGGTGCAGCGCATGGTGGCCAAGGCCATCGACGAGCAGACCGGCCTGGCCAGGCCGGTGGTGGCGCTGACCATCGGACCGGGGCGCCTGGCGGAGCTGAAGCAGGCGGCGGCCGAGCGGGCGGTGCGACGGCTGCCGGAGACCGTCCGGTACGCCGAGGGCTACCTGACGCAGGCGATGGACGTGGCGCACATGGTCGAGGAACGCATGCTCAACCTGACGCCGAGGCAGTACGAGAACCTGCTGCGCCCGGCGTTCCGGCAGGACGAGTGGAAGCTGATCGCGGTCGGCGGGGTGATCGGTTTCCTGGTCGGTGAACTGCAGGTCCTGCTCATGCTCCACTGAGTACGGTGGGGGCGTGTCCCGACGTCCCCAGCAGCTGCCCGCGGTGCACGAAGCCTGGCTGCCCCGCGAACACGCCCTCTACCGGCCGCGCCACAGCGGCCGCCAGCGGACGGCGTTGATCTGCGCGCTCGCCTTCTTCGTCACGCCGACCCTGCTCTGGGTGTTCGGCGCCCGGCCCGCCGAGATCGAGAACCACAGCCTCAAGTCCTTCCCCAGCTTCTCCGACGGCTGGGGCCTGGTCACCGACCTACCCGAATGGGCCACCGACCAGCTGATCTTCCGCAGCGGTGCGATCCAGGCCGCGGACGGCATCAGCCGCGCGCTGTTCGGCGAATCGGCTCCGCTGGACCAGGGCGGGGTGCCGAAGTCGGGGCCGCTGCCGGGCAGCCCGCCACCGCCCGCCGGGGAGCAGCCGGTCGGGCCGGGTGGGCCGACCAACGGCGACGCCGGGTTCCGCCAGGTCGTGGAGGGCTCGGACGGCTGGCTGTACTACGGCTACGACGCCGAGGCGAAGTGCGCGCCGACCCGGTCCATCGACGAGACCACCGGTCAGCTGGCCAAGCTGCGGGAGGCGGTGGAGTCGTCCGGCCGCCAGTTCGTGCTGGTGGTGGCGCCGGACAAGACCACGATGGTCCCGCAGCACCTGCCGTCGAGCTATCCCGGCAAGGACTGCGTCACCAGTGCCACCCCGCAGCTGTGGAACCGGGTGGTCGGCCAGGCGGGCGCGGTGGACCTGCAGCCGTACCTGCACGCGGCGCAGCAGAAGATGAACCGCCCGATCTACCCGCCGAACGACTCGCACTGGTCGGACGAGGGCGCGATCGTGTTGTCCCGCCAGCTCGCCGAAACCATCCGGCCGGGTGTCACCCGGTTGTGGCAGACACCGGTGTTCGGCGACTACACCATCGACGCCGACCTCCCGCCGCTGCTCGGCAAGCGCGCGCCGAAGACGAACACCAAGTACGAGCTGCGCCCCGACGGCGTGACCGACCGCGCCACCGAGCCGGTGGACAACATGGAACAGCCCCAGCGCCGCACGCAGCGGCCGCTGCCCGGCGTGGTCACCAAGAAGACGCTGCTCTACGGCGACTCGTTCACCAAGGTCAGCTCGCGGTACCTGAGCGCCGCGTTCAGCGACGTGACCATGCTCGCCTACCACAACCAGCGCAACGAGACCTCGGCCGCGGTGAAGGCGTTCGCCGATGCCGAGGTGGTGGTGCTGGAGGTGGTCGAGCGCGGGCTCGCCGCCGGGAACCTGCCGTTCCTGCAGGACGGGTTCATCGACTCGGTGCGGACGCAGCTGGCCGCGAAACCGATTCGCTGACCTGCTCCGCCCGCCGCGCGCGGCCGCGGGCGAAGGAGATGATCCGGCAGACGAGGTAGATCAGGAACGAGATCGCGGTGACGAACGCGCTGGCCGGGGCACCTGGCGCCAGCGAGAGCACGATGCCGCCGAGCGCGGCGACCTCGGCGAAGACGATGGCCAGCACGGTGGCGCGCAGCGGGCTGGCGGTCACCCGCGCCGCCGCCGCGGCCGGGGTCACCATCAGCGCGACCACCAGCAGCGCGCCGACGATCTGCACGCCGATCGCGGTGGCGATGCCGACCAGCACGGCGAAGACCACGGACAACGCCTGCACCGGCACCCCGCGGGCGAGCGCCACCGACCGGTCGACGCTGGCGAACAGCAGCGGCCGGTAGATCACCGCGAGCACCAGCAGCACCACCGCCGCGGCCAGCACCAGCACGGTGGCGTCGACCGAGTCCACGGACATGATCTGCCCGGTCAGGATGCCCATCTTGTTCGCCGCGCGGCCCGGGTAGATCCACAGGAACAACACGCCGAGGCCGAGCCCGAAGGACAGGATCGCGCCGATCACCGAGTCGCGTTCGGACTCCCGGCCGCCGAGCAGGCCGAGCAGCAGGGCCGCGGCCACCGCCCCGGCGAGCGCGCCGTACTCCACGCCGATGCCGAGCAGCAACGCACCGGCGGCCCCGGTGAAGGCGAGTTCGGCGGTGCCGTGCACGGCGAAGGACATCCGGCGCATCACGATCAGCGGGCCGAGCAGCCCGGCCACCACCCCGAGCACGGCGGCGGCGAGCAGGCCGCTCTGCACGAACGGCAGGCCGAGCAGGCGCTCGGTGAGCGCGAAGTCGAAGAGCTTGTCCATTCAGGAAACCTGGTCGGTGAGGTGGTGCGGTTCGTCCTCGCAGAGCGCGCTCTGCGCCCCGGCGACGTGGATCTGCCCACCGACGCGCAGCACCTCGACGTGGGTCCGGTACAGCTCGGACAGCGTCGCCGAACTCATCACCTCGTCCGGCGTGCCGATGCGGAACTCCCCGTTCACCAGGTACAGCACCCGGTCCACATAGGACAGGATGGGATTGATCTCGTGGGTGACGAACAGCACCGCGGTACCGGCCCGCCGCCGCCGCTCGTCGATCAGCCCGCTGACCACGCGCTGGTGCGCCAGGTCGAGCGAGAGCAGCGGCTCGTCGCAGAGCAGCACTTCGGGATCACCGACCAGCGCCTGCGCCACCCGGAGCCGCTGCTGCTCACCGCCGGAAAGCCGGCCGACGGGTGAGTTCGCGTACGCCTCGGCACCCACGGATTCGAGCGCGTCGGCGATCCGGCGGCGGCGCTTCGACAGTCCGAAGAGGCCGGTGCCCCAGCGGTGCCCGTCGAGGCCGAGGCCGACCAGGTCGGTGCCGCGCAGGGTCAGGCCCTCGTCGAGGGCGCGCTGCTGCGGGATGTAGCCGATGTTCGGATTGCTGCCGCCCGGGGCGTGCCCGGCCACGCGGACCGAGCCCGCGGTCAGCCCCTGCTGGCCGAGCAGCACGCGCAGCAGGCTGGTCTTGCCGGAGCCGTTGGGGCCGAGGATGGCCAGGAACTCACCCGGCCGCACGTCGAGGTCCAGGCCGGACCACAGGGTGCGCTCGCCGAAGCGCAGCCGCGCCCCGGCGATCTCGACGGCCGGTCGGGTCATCGGCCCAGCGCCGCGGCCAGCGCGTTCACCTCTTGGGTCATCCACGCAATGTAGTCGGTGACGCCGGCGGGCAGCGTTTCGGTCACGTCGACCACCGGCAGGCCGGCGCCCTTCGCGGTGTTGACCAGTTGCTCGGTCGCCGGGGTGACCGTCTGGGCGTTGTTGATCACCGCGTGCACCTGCTTGCCGGTGACCAGCTGGTTCATCGCGTCCTGCGCGGCCGCGGGCACCTCGGACTCCTCCTCGATGGCCTTGGCGAACTCCGGCGGCGTGGCGTCGGTGACCTTCGCGGTCTCCAGCAGGTAGTGCGCGAGGGGTTCGGTGGCGACCACCTTGCGGTCCGGGTGGGTGGTGCCGATCTGCTCGGCCTGCTTGGTCAGCTCGTCGATCCGGCCCTTGAACTGCGCGGCGTTCGCGGTGAACGCGCCCGCGTCGGCGGGCTGGAGCTCACCGAGCTGGGTGGCCACCTGGTCGGCGACCTTCGCCACGGTCGGCAGGTCGTACCAGACGTGCTCGTTGACCCCGCCGTGCTCGTGGGCGTGGCCTTCTTCGTGGGCGTGGCCCTCTTCGTGCGCGTGGCCCTCTTCCCCGTGCGCGTGCTCCTCGTGGCCTTCCGCCGCGTGGCCGCTGACGTCGAAGGCGTTCACCTTGCGCGCGTCCGGCGCCTGGTCAGCCATCTGGGTGAAAAACTCGTCGTAACCGCCGCCGTTGGCGAGCAGCAGCTTGGCGCCGGCCACGTCGGCCGCGTCCTCCGGGGTGGACTGGTAGGAGTGCGGGTCGCCGCTCGGGTCGTCGATGATCGCCTTCACCGACACCTTGTCCCCGCCGACCGCGCTGACCACGCTGCCCCAGACGTTGGTGGAGACCACCACCGGCACCTTTCCGTCGCCGGTCGCGGCCTGCTCACCGTTCCCGCAGGCCACCGCCCCGAAGGCGAGGGCGGCGACGGCCGTGGTGGTGGCGGCCAGGCGGTACGGGCGGCGAGGGGTCATGGTGGTTCTCCTGAACGGGGGCGGTTCGGGCACCGCGAGTAGCTAATGGAAACCGTTGTCGAATTCACTTTACCCCATCGGGTGAGTGGCGCAGATCAACTGTGACCGGGCACCCGCTTCACCATCGGGAACTGAACCGTTACGGTGACCGGATGGGTCGTCCAATTCGCACCAGGCGGCAGGCGACGCTGGCGTCACTGGCGGCCGAGTTGGGCGTGTCCAGGACCACGGTGTCCAATGCCTACAACCGGCCCGATCAGCTCTCCCCCGAGCTGCGCCGCCGCGTCCTGGAAACCGCGCGCCGGCTGGGTTACCCCGGGCCGGACCCGGTGGCCAGGTCCCTGCGCACGCGCAAAGCGGGCGCGGTCGGCCTGCTGCTCACCGAGAACCTCTCCTACGCCTTCCGCGACCCCGCCGCCATCGGGGTCCTCGAAGGGCTGGCGCTGGCCTGCGAGGACGCCGGTGTCGGCCTGCACCTGGTCCCGGCCAGCCCGGGCCGCGAGGACGTGGCGGCCGTGCACCGCGCCGGGGTGGACGGCTTCGTCGTCTACTCCGTGCCCGACGACGACCCGCACCTCGCCGCCGTGCTGCAGCGGCCGGTGCCCACGGTGATCGTCGACCAGCCGCGGGTGGAGGGCGTGGACCGGGTGGGCCCGGACGACGCGGCCGCCGTCACCGGACTGGCCAACCACCTGGTCGAACTGGGCCACCGCCAGGTCGGCGTGCTGTGCATGCGGCTGGCCCGCGAGCGCAACGACGACTTCGCCTCGGTGCAACGCCAGCGCGAGGCCCACTTCCACGTGCAGCGCACCCGCCTGGCCGCGCTGGCCAAGGCGTTCGAGGCGGTCGGCGTGGACTGGTCCAGCGTCCCGGTGGTCGAGCGCTTCGACCACACCGTGGACGACGGCGCCTCCGCCGCCCGGCAGCTGCTGGACGCGTACCCGCAGGTCACCGCCCTGGTGTGCACCTCGGACATCCTCGCCCTCGGAGCGCTCGCCGAAGCCGACCGCCGCGGCCTGCGGGTGCCCGCGGAGCTGACGGTGACCGGGTTCGACGGCATCGCCGAGGCCGAGCGGCACGGCCTGACCACCGTGCACCAGCCCGTGCTGGACAAGGGCAGGGCGGCCGGGAAGCTGCTGCTGGCCTCGGCCGAGCACGGCGCACCGCGGGTGATCACGCTGCCGACGGAGCTGAAGGTCCGGTCGACCTCCGCTCCGCCGCGCACCGCCGAGCAGATGTGGTTCGGCCCCTAGGCGACCCGCCCCAGCTGGTTCATCAGGCGGGTGGTCTCGTCGGCGTCGTCCGCCGGGCCGACCGCCGGTTCGAACACGCCTTCCGTGCCCGCCCCGCCGAACGGGCGCACGTAGTCGGCCACCCTGCGCACCAGTTCGGCATCGAGGGCCGGCGGTTCGCCGAGCGCGACGGCCAGATCCCAGCTGTGCACCACGACCTCGGTCAGGAAGAACGTGTCGAGCATGGTGCGCAGCGGCACCCGGCCGACCGGCGCGGCCACCTCCGCGGTGAAGTCGGCCTCCGCCAGGACCGCCTCCAGCCGGTGGCGTGCCCCACGCCACGCCGCCAGCGGATCGGCCTCGCGGGACTCCTCCCCCGCCGTCGGGAAATCGGCGCCGAGGGCGAGTTCGCCGCCGAGGCGCACCACGGCGATGACGTGCGCGGCCAGGTCGGCGATCGCCCACTTCGCGCAGGGCGTCGGCCGCTCCCAGCCGTCGGCGGGCACGGTGCGCAGCAGCTCTTCGAACCGGTCCAGAGCGAGCTCGGTGGTCATCTTCGTCTCCTTCGTCCACGACCTACACCGGCCCGACGAACGAGGGGACGGAAGACAGACCACTAAACTGCCGGCGATGTCCATTGATGCCGACACCCTGATCGACTGGTTCGACACGCACGCCCGTGACCTGCCGTGGCGGCACCCCGACCGGACCGGCTGGGGCGTGCTGGTCAGCGAGATCATGCTGCAGCAGACCCCGGTGGCCAGGGTCGAGCCGATCTGGCACGAGTGGCTGGCGCGCTGGCCGCTGCCGTCCTCGCTGGCCGCGGCCACCCAGGGCGAGGTGCTGCGGGCGTGGGGCAAGCTCGGCTACCCCCGGCGCGCGCTGCGGCTGCACACCGCCGCGGGCGTGATCGCCACCGAGCACAACGACGTCGTTCCGTCCGATGTGGACACCCTGCTGGCGCTGCCCGGCATCGGCGCGTACACCGCCCGCGCGGTGGCCACCTTCGCCTACGGCAAGCGCGCACCGGTGGTGGACACCAACGTCCGGCGGGTGGTGGCGCGCGCGGTGCACGGCGCCGGGGACGCCGGTCCGCCGTCGAACACCCGCGACATGGCCGACGTCGAAGCGCTGCTGCCGCCCGAGGAGGACCGCGCGGCCCGGTTCTCCGCGGCGTTGATGGAACTCGGCGCGCTCGTCTGCACCGCACGCGCACCGCGCTGCGCCGACTGCCCGCTGTACGCGGACTGCGCCTGGCAGCGCGCCGGGCGCCCGGCCTACGACGGCCCGGCGAAGGCGGTGCAGAAGTACGCGGGCACCGACCGGCACGTCCGCGGCCTGCTGCTGGACGTGTTGCGCGGCACCGAAGGCCCGGTGGAGAAGGCCCGGCTGGACCTGGCCTGGTCGCAGGCGGGCCAGCGCGACCGCTGCCTGGATTCGCTGCTGGTGGACGGCCTGGTCGAGCAAACCGCGCAGGGCTTGTTCGCCCTGCCAGGTGAACATTGATCTTTAGGCCAGATTCTCACATTTTCAGACCAAAGTTGGTTAACTGTTGTCTGGGCGGTCGCCGGGCGGTTACCGTGCCCAAGCGCACCCTGCGATGAACACCTGCGCACAAATGAATGATCGCCAGTAACCGATCTGGGCCGGTGGGCCTCGCGTACCGCCGCGCCCTGGCCGAGGGAGATCGACATGGCTGGAAAACCGGGTTTCGACCGACGAACCGCGCTCAAGGGCGGGCTGACCGTGACCGCGATCGGCGCGTTCGGCAGCTTCACCACGCGCGCCGCGAACGCCGCGCTCATGGCGCCCGAACCACCGATCCACACCACCGCCGACTGGGGTGCCCGCCCGCCGAGCGGTGCGATCACCATCGAGAACCACAAGCCCACCTACATCGTGGTGCACCACACCGTGGAGCCGGGCAACACCAGCGACTTCTCCAAGGAACGCGCGTTCGCGATCTCCAGGGCCATCCAGAACTTCCACATGGACACCCGGGGCTGGATCGACACCGGGCAGCAGTTCACCAACAGCCGCGGCGGCCACATCACCGAGGGCAGGCACGAAAGCCTGAAGACGCTGCGCGGGGGCACCAGGCACGTCCAGGGCGCCAACGTCGGCGGGTACAACAGCCAGGTCATCGGCATCGAGAACGAGGGCCTCTACGTCGACGTCGACGTGCCGCAGGCGCTGTGGAACTCGCTGGTGAAGCTGGTCGCCTACATGGCCGGTCAGTACGGCATCGGCACCGCGAACATCAAGGGGCACCGGGACTTCAACTCCACCGAATGCCCCGGCGGGGTGCTCTACGGCCGGTTGCCCGAACTGCGCACGGCGGTCGGCAACGCGCTCGGGGTCCCCGTCCAGCAGCCGGTGGAGTGGCCGCTGGTCAAGCCGGGCGAAACCGGGCCGAGGGTGCTCGCGGCGCAGCACCTGCTGCGTGACGCCGGCGTGCGGAACGTGCCCGCCGACGGCGTGTTCGGTCAGTCCACAAAGGACGCGGTGAGCGGACTGGCCGCGGCGCGCGGCATCGAACCCCACCAGTGCACGGCTTCGGCGCACGCCGACGAAGCCGGGTTCTTCGGCGCCGACATCTGGCCGCTGCTGGCCCGCCCGGTGAAGCCGGGCACGGACAGCGAAGCGGCCCGCGCGGCCGCCGTGCTCACCGACGCCGCCGGTGTCCGCAGTTCGAGCACCGAGCTTTCCCCGCAGGCGTGGAAGGAACTGCTCAACGGCTGAGCACTTCGGACAGGAACGCCTCGACCGCGCCCCGGTACGCCCGGGGCGCGGCGAGGTGCACCACGTGGTGCGCGCCGGGCACCAGCACGTGCCTGCCGTCCACCGCGCGGGCCGCGACCTCGGCCTGCTGCCCCGGCGGCATCGCCCCGAGCCCGCCCTCGACCACCAGCAGCGGGCACTTGATGGCCTCCACAACGGACCAGTAGTCGCGGACCCCCCATTCGGCGGCGATCTCGTACAGGTGCTCGAGGTCGGCGGTCAGGTGGAACCCGTCGCCCCGGTCCTCCACGCACTCGGTGAAGTAGTCGCCGAGGTCGCCGAAGAAGGCGCGGACGTGCGCCAGCGATTCGAACGGCACCGGCCAGGACTCGAAGTAGGCCCGCCACTCGTCCACGGTCTCGCCGACCTGGTCGGGCGCCATGTCCTCGGAGACCACCGCGCGCACCAGCTCCGGCGCGGTCGCCGCGGCCCCCCAGGCGTGCAGGCCGCCCATCGAGTGGCCGAGCACGATCGCCGGGCCCTCGTCCAACCACCTGATCGTGTCCAGCACGTCGTCGACGAAGCGCTCGGTGCGCCACGGCCCGGTCCGCGCGGCACGCCCGTGCCCGGCGGCGTCCAGCGCGATGACGTGGCCGTACGGCTTGAGCCACTGCGCGACCGTCCACCAGGTGCGCGCGCGGCCCATCAGGCCGTGCAGCAACACGATCGGCGGACCGTCACCCCCGAAGTCAACAACAGTGTCACGCTGGTCCATCTATGCTCCCGCCCATGCGCCGCCGCCAGTCCCTCGTCCTCTGTGGCCTGGTGCCGCTCATTATCGGCTGCACCCCCGGCAGTCCGGCCGCACCCGCGGCCACGCCACCGCCGCCCGGGGTGGCCGCGCCGGGCGCGCCGGGCGCGGGCGACCCGGGGTACCCGAACGACGGCAACGGCGGGTACGACGCGCTCGGTTACGACGTGTCGATCACCTACGACCCACCGGCGAAGCGCCTCGACGGCGACACCACCGTCACCGCGACGGCCACGCAGGACCTGAACCGGTTCAACCTCGATCTGCGCGGCCTCGACGTGGCTTCGGTGGAGGTCGACGGGCAGCAGGCGCAGTTCACCCGCGAAGGCGAGTTCGAGCTGGTGATCACCCCGGCGCAAACGCTTTCAACTGGGCAGGCGTTCAAGGTTCGGGTGCGGTACTCGGGGCAGCCGGGCAGTGGTGAGGAGGGGCTGGGCGCCGGCGGGTGGCACGAGTCACCCTCGGGCGGGGCTTACGTCGTGGGTCAGCCGCACTCGGCCGCCTACTGGTACCCGGTGAACGAGACGCCACGCGACAAGGCCACCTTCCGGGTGACCGCGCGGGTGCCGGAGGGCTGGTCGGTGGTGTCCGGCGGCGTCGAGGAGCAGACCGCCACGACCGGCGGCTGGACCACCTCCACCTGGCGTGACGACACCCCCGCGGCCAGCTACCTGACCACCGTCGCGATCGACCGGTTCACCTTCGACCGCAGCACGCTGCCCGACGGGAAGCCACTGGTGAACGCGTTCGCCCCGGGCGCGGAGGACAAGCGGTCGGTGGCCGCGCGCACGGCGGAGGCGGTCGAGTTCCTGGCCTCGCGCTTCGGCCCGTACCCGCAAACCGCGACCGGTGGCATCTACACCGACGACCGCATCGGCTACTCACTGGAGACGCAGGGACGGCCGACCTACGCGCAGTGGGCGGACCTGGAGACGGTGGTGCACGAGCTGGCGCACCAGTGGTACGGCAACTCGGTCTCGGTGCGCGACTGGTCGGACGTGTGCCTGAACGAATGCGTGGCCAGCTACAGCCAGTGGCTCTGGGCCGAAGCGAAGGAGAACGCGAACCTCGACGACCAGTACCGCTCGACCGTCGAGCGCACCCGGGAAAGCACCCGGCTGTGGTCGTCGAAACTGCACGAAGCCGCCCCCGGCGCCGAGTTCGACGGTGTCTACGACAAGGGCATCCTGGCCATGCACGCCCTGCGCCACACCATCGGCGACGATCCCTTCTTCGCGGTCCTGCGGGAGTGGCCCACCCTGCGCCAGAACGGCAACGCCACTTGGCGGGAGTTCGAGCAGTTCGTGAGCACGAAGGCCGGGCGCACCGACCTGGGCCCCTTCTTCGACACCTGGTTCCGAGGCACCACCCTCCCCGCCGACGCCCACCTCTACCCCGGCACGCTGCGCCGCTGACCCACCAAGCCACGCACCCAACTGGCGGCCAGAGCACCCACCCCCGCCAGAAGACACCCCCAGGCACCCAACCGGCAGTCGAGCCCACCACCACCAGAAGACACCCCCCGGGCACCCAACCGGCGGCCGGGCCACTCACCAGAGCCATCGCCCACACCCCCCACCCCGCCCCGGTCCCCAGCCAAAACACGGCGAAGACCTCGATGTCAAGGCATCTTTCCCGCCTTGACATCGAGGTCTTCGCCGCAGTCACAATGAGAAACCGGGGCGGCCGCGACCGACCCACGTACCCTGAACCCCATGGCAGTAGTCAAGATCAACGCAATCGAAGTCCCCGAAGGCGCCGGCCCCGAGCTGGAGAAGCGGTTTTCGGCGCGGCTGCACGCCGTCGACGGCCAGCCCGGCTTCATCTCGTTCGAGTTGCTGCGCCCGGTCGCCGGGGACAACCGGTACTTCGTCTACACCAAGTGGGAGTCCGAGGAGCACTTCCGGGCGTGGGCCGACGGCCCGGCCAAGGAAGCCCACGGCGGCCAGCGCAAGCCCGTGGCCAGCGGCGCGAGCCTGCTCGAGTTCGAAGTGGTGCTGAGCACCGAAGACCAGACCGGCTGACGGTGACCACCCCCGAAGCACGCGCCGCCGAGTGGATCAGCGGCGCGGACGCGCTGCTGGTCTGCGCGGGCGCGGGCATGGGCGTCGACTCCGGGTTGCCCGACTTCCGCGGCGACGAGGGCTTCTGGCGCGCCTACCCGCCGTACGCGCGCCTCGGCCTGAGCTTCGTCGAGCTGGCCGACCCCGCTCACTTCGGCGCGGACCCCGAGCTGGCCTGGGGTTTCTACGGTCACCGCCTGGCGTTGTACCGCGAAACCGTGCCGCACCGGGGGTTCGAGCTGCTGCGGAAGTGGGGCGAGGCCAAGCCCGGCGGCTCCAGGGTGTTCACCTCCAATGTGGACGGACAGTTCCAGGCGGCGGGCTGGCCGGCGGAACACGTCGCCGAGGTGCACGGGTCGATCCACCACCTGCAGTGCTTCGCCGGGTGCGGCGACCGCATCTGGCCCGCCGACGTCTCGGTGCGCGTCGACCCGGAGACCATGCGCGCGAGCCGCCCGCTGCCCGCCTGCCCGGACTGCGGTGGCCTGGCGCGCCCGAACATCCTGATGTTCGGCGACTTCGACTGGGTCCCGCACCGCAGCGACGGCCCGTTGCGGGCGCTCGACGAGTGGCGGCGCCGGTACCGGAACCTGGTGGTCGTCGAACTGGGCGCGGGCCAGGCCGTGCCGACCGTGCGCCGCTACGCCGAACTCGCCAGCGCGGCCACCGGCGCGCTGATCCGGATCAACCCGCGCGAGCCGGAGGTGCGGCACAACCGCGGCGTCTCGATCCCGCGGGGCGGCCTCGACGCGCTCTCCCGGATCGACGCCCTGCTCACACCGGCACGGTGAGCTGCGCGAACACCGCGTCGTGGTCGCTGGCCGCGACGTCGAACACCTGGTAGTCGCGCACCGCGACCCGGTCGTCGACCAGGATGTGGTCGATGGTCACCGGCGGTGGCAGCAGCTTGCCCGGCCACGTCGGCCGGAAGCCCCGGCCCAGCTCGTCCGCGGCGTCGGCGTACCCGGCGTCGATCAGCTCGCGGAACGACGCGTGGTCGAAGGTGGCGTTGAAGTCACCGGCCAGGATGCGCACCGGCAGGTCCGCCGTCGGCTCGGGCAGCCCGGCCAGCTCCGCCTTCCAGTCCGCCGCCGATTCGACCGGCGGGATCGGGTGCACCGCGACGACCTCCACCGCGCTGCCGTCACCGAACTCCACCCGCGCACCCGGTTGCTGCAGGATCGACGGCCCGGCCAGCCGCACCTCGGTCAGCGGGTACTTCGACACCAGCCCGGACCCCGCGCCACCCCGGATCGGGTGCAGCACCCGGTGCGGCAGCAGGGTGAACAACCCGGCGCGGTCCAGGTCCGCCACCATCGCCGGGCTCAGCTCCAGCAGGCTCAGCACCTCGACCTGGTGCGCCCGCACCAGTTCCACCACCGACTGCGCCTCCGCCCGGCCGACGAACAGGTTCGACGCCATCACCCGCAGGTCGCGCCCGGCCACCGCGGGCTGCTCCTCGGCGACCATCCGCGGCACCAGCACCGAAACCAGGGCGGCCACCAGCACCAGCACCAGCGCACCGGTCCTCCACCGCCGCAGCCCCAGCGCCAGCAGGCCGAGCAGCAACCCGGCCGCGGTCAGGTAGGGCGTCAACGCCAGCGCGGCGGCGGTGTACGCCCCGCCGTCGATGCCGAGCAGGCGCATCGCGGTGAGCACGACCAGCGGCACGGTGGCCAGCACCAGCGATCCGGTCACCACCCTCGACCTCGGCCTGACGCGTGGCGGCGCCTCCTGCTGATCGATCACGTCCGCCAGTATGCCCGGACCCGCTGACAGGCCCTGACAGCGCGCTGTGCGTGGAATACCAGCCGCCCCGGCGATGGTGGTCGGCGAGCGCGACACGTGAAGGAGGAGAGCATGTCGCACGCGATCCGGGCCGAGGGCCTGGTGAAGACGTATGGGGAGACCAGGGCGCTGAACGGGGTGGACCTGGAGGTGCCGACCGGCGAGGTGGTCGGCGTGCTCGGGCCCAACGGCGCGGGCAAGACCACCGCCGTCCGCATCCTCGCCACGCTGATCCAGCCCGACGCCGGTTACGCCGAGGTCGGCGGGTTCGACGTGGTGAAGGACCCGGTGCGGGTCCGCGGGCTGATCGGCCTCACCGGGCAGTACGCCTCGGTGGACGAGGACCTCTCCGGCACCGAGAACCTGGTGATGATCGGGCGGCTGCTGGAGTTCAGCCGGGCCGACGCCCGGGCGCGGGCCAGGGAACTGCTGGAGCAGTTCGAGCTGACCGACGCCGCGGCGCGGCCGATCCGGACCTACTCCGGCGGGATGCGGCGGCGGCTGGACCTGGCCGCCAGCCTGGTCGGCCGGCCGCGGGTGCTGTACCTGGACGAGCCGACCACCGGGCTCGACCCGCACGCCCGCAACGAGGTGTGGAACGTCGTCCGCGGGCTGATCGCCGACGGCGCCACCGTGCTGCTGACCACGCAGTACCTGGAGGAAGCCGACCAGCTGGCCGACACCATCACCGTGTTCGACCGCGGCCGGGTGGTGGCCAACGGCCGGTCCGACGAGCTGAAGCGGCGCGTCGGCGGGCAGACCCTGCAGGTCCGCCCGACCTCGGCCGCCGACCTCGGCCTGGTCGAGGCCGTGCTCGGCGAGCTGACCGGCGCCCGCCCGCACCGCGACACCGCCACCGGCCTGCTCACCGCCCCGGTGGCCGACCCGATGCTGCTGTCCACCCTGGTCCGCCGGCTCGACGAAGCCGGGGTGACCGCCGACGAACTGGCGTTGCGCCTGCCCAGCCTGGACGAGGTGTTCCTGGCGCTGACCGGGCACGCCGCCGAAGAGACCACCGAACGAGAAGGGAGCCTGGTGTGACCACGGCGCTCGCCGCCCCGCCCCAGCGGTACGTCAGCCCGGCCAGGGGCCTGCGGCACGGGCTGACGCTGGCCTGGCGCGGGGTGCTGAAGATGCGGAAGAACCCGGAACAGCTGGCCGACGTGGTGCTGATGCCGATCGTCTTCCTGGCCATGTTCGTCTACCTGTTCGGCGGGGCCATCTCCGGCGACACCGGGGCCTACCTGACCATGGTGGTGCCCGGCGTGATGGTGATGAACGTGGTCCAGGTCAGCCTGTCCATCGGGTTGCACATGAACACCGACGTGTCCAAGGGCCTCTACGACCGGTTCCGCAGCATGCCGATCGCGCGTTCCGCCCCGCTGTTCGGCGCGGTGCTCGCGGACGTGGTGCGGTACCTGGTCTGCCTGGTGGTGCTGCTGGTGGTGGCCACGGTGATGGGTTACCGGATCGCCACCGACCCGTTCTCGCTGCTGGTCGCCGTCGGCCTGGTGGTGCTGTTCGGCCTGTGCTTCTGCTGGATCTCGGTGTTCGTCGGCATGGTGATGCGCAGTCCGGGCGCGGTGCAGGGGCTGATGTTCGTGTTCATCATGCCGCTGAGCTTCGGCAGCAACGTGTTCGTGCCGTCGGAGACGATGCCCGGCTGGCTGCGGGCGTGGACCGACGTCAGCCCGGTGAGCCTGCTCTCCGACGCCATGCGCGGCCTGCTCAACGGCGGGGCGGTGGCCGGTCCGCTGCTCGGCGCGCTGGTCTGGATGGCCGCCGTGCTCGCGGTGTTCTTCCCGCTGGCCATGCGGTCCTACCGCAGGCGCGTCACCTGAGCCCGGCGTCCACCTGCGCGAGCAACGCCGCCATGGCGTCCTCCTTGGACTGGCGGTAGCCGCGCAGGTGGGCGGCCCGGTAGGCGGGCTCGCCGAGTTCGGTGCGCAGGGCGTCGATCAGCTCACGCAGCTCGGGCTCGCCGAGGTCGAGGACCCCGCGCAACCGGGCGCTGACGCCGAGCATGGCCGCCGCCGCGGTGGCGTCACCCTCGCGGTGCTGCACCATGGCCAGCAGTTCGGCGCTGCGGGAGAGGTCGGCCAGGTCCCGGCGGCCGGTGGCCGACCGGGCGCCGATGCCGAGTTGCTCGCGGGCGTCGGCCAGCCGCCCTTCGGCCACGGCGAGCGCGGCGAGCCCGCGGCTGGACCACTCCAGCGTCGAGCCCGGCGGCAGCGCGCCGTCCGGCGGCCGGGCCGCCAGTTCCTCCAGCACTTCGCGGCAGAACGCGAAGTCCCCGCCGCGGCGGGCCAGTTCCGCCTTGCTGTACAGGGTGAAGATGGCGATCTCCTCGGTGGGGCGCTCCTCGAAGAGCCGTTCCAGGCGGGCCAGCTCCGACCACGCCCCGACCAGGTCACCCGCTCTGGCCCGTTCGAGCGCCAGCCGCCAGAGCTGCTGCCCCATCTCCTCGGTCAGGTTCAGCTCACGCGCCATCTCGAAGCCGCGTTCGTAGGCTTCGATGGCGCCGGCGTGGTCACCGCGGAGCGAACGGTCCTCGGCCACCGTGCTCCAGGCCATGCTCATGCCCCACCGGTCGCCGAGCGCCTCGAACTCGCTCAGCGCCTCGGCCCTGGCCACGTTGGCGGCCTCCCGCTCCCCGCGATCGCCCAGCACGAACCCGTGCACCCACTGCCCGGACGCGCGGATCCACTTGTCCCCGCTTTCGAGCGCCCTGGCGATCTCGCGGTCGGTCAGCTCGGCTTCCCCCGCCACGAAGGACACCATCGGCAGCGCGATCGCCAGCAGCGGGAACCGTTCGGTGGCCCCGGTCGCCACGCAGTCGTCCACGATGGAGCGGAAGTCCGGAGCCTGGTCGGTGCCGAGCATGACCACCCGCGTCATGCCGTGGATGAGCCGGAAGACGGCGTTGGCGTACGGCGGCAGCGCGTCGCCGAAGTCGATCATCCGCCCGGCGATCTCGATGGCCTGCGTGTGCTGGCCGCGGACCATCCAGAACCACAGCGTGCCCAGCGCCAGCCGGTGGGCGATCTCGGCTTCCCCCGTGCCGATCGCCCAGCGCAGCGCGGTCATCACGTTGTCGTACTCGGCGTCGAAGACGGCGATCGCTTCGATCTGGTCCGGCGTGCGGGTGCGCGGTTCCTCGTGTTCCACCACTTCGACGAAGTACTCCGCGTACCGGCGGAGGTAGGTTTCGCGCTCACCCGCTTCGGCCAGGCGCTCGTCGGCGTAGGCGCGGATCGTTTCGAGCATCCGGTAGCGCGGCTGCCCGCGTTCGTCCGGTCTGGCGTCCACGATGGACTTCTCGACCAGCGAACCGAGCACGTAGAGCACGTCGCCGTCGCAGACCCATTCGACGGCGTCGATGGTGGCACCGCCGGAGAACACCGACAGCCGCCTGGCCAGCACGCGCTCCGGCTCGTCGAGCAGGTCCCAGCTCCACTCGACCACCGCGCGGAGCGTGCGCTGGCGCGGCAGCGCGCTGCGGCTGCCCGAGGTGAGCAGGCGGAACCGGTCGTCGAGGCGCTGCGCGATCTGCGGCGCGGTCATCGAGCGCAGGCGGGCGGCGGCGAGTTCCAGCGCCAGCGGCATGCCGTCGAGGCGGTGGCAGATCTCCACCACCGCGGCCGTGGTGACCTCGTCGAGGGTGAACGCCGGGCTGACCGCGGTCGCGCGATCGGTGAACAGGCGCACGGCCGGGGCCCGGTCGGCGGGCACCTCGCGGCCGGGCAGCCCGAGCGGACCGAGCGGGCACAGCACCTCACCGGTGATCGCCAGCGCCTCGCGGCTGGTGGCCAGGATGCGCAGGCCGGGCACGCGGGCCAGCAGGTCGCTGGCGAAGTCCGCCACGGCCTCGATCACGTGCTCGCAGTTGTCGAGCAGCAGCAGGCACGGGCGGTGGCCGAGGGCCTCGGCGACCTGGTCGAGCACGTCGGGCACGGTCAGGTCGAGCGTGGTGCCGTCGATGACGCGGCGTTCGCGGATGCCGAGCGCGACGACGACCGCGGCGGGCACGTCGGCGGCGTCGCGCACCCCGGCCAGCGGCACGAACCACGCGCGGCCGTGCCCGGTCTCGGGGTGCCGGACGGCGGCCTCGGTGGCGAGCCGGGTCTTGCCCGCCCCACCCGGCCCGACCAGGGTGACCAGGCGGTGCTCGGCGAGGCGGGCGGCGATCGTGGCCAGCTCGTCGTCGCGGCCGACGAAGCTGGTCAGGCGGGCGGGGAAGGCGGCCGGCTGGGCAGCCGCCCGTGGCGGTGGTGGCAGTTCGCCGCGCAACACGGCCAGGTGGGTTTCAGCCAGCTCGGCCGCGGGGTCGACCCCCAGCTCGTCGGCCAGGGTCTGGCGCACGGTCTCGAAGGCGGCGAGGGCTTCGGACTGACGTCCGGCCATGGAGAGGGCCCGCATCCGGAGCGCGGCCAGTCGCTCGCGGAGGGGATGGCGTTCGGCGGCGGCCTCGAGGTCGGCGAGCACCTCGGCGTGCCTGCCGACGGCCAGTTCGGCCTCGAACCAGTCCTCGTGGGCGGCGGTGCGGAGGTCGTCGAGGCGTGCCGCGGGGGCGGTCGCGAAGGCGGCGTCGCGGACGTCGGCGAGAGCGGGCCCCTGCCAGAGTTCCAGCGCTTCGCCGAGCTGGGCCGCCGCCTTCGCCGGGCGGCCCGCTTTCAGTTCGGCACGCCCCTGAGCAGCCAATTGCTCGAACTCCGCGGCGTCGACCGCGGCAGCCAGCTGGTAACCGCCCGCCGCGGAGGTGAGCACGCCGGTTTCGGGCAGGGCCTTGCGGAGGCGGGAGACCAGCGACTGGAGCGCGTTCGCCGCGTCCGCCGGCGGCTCGGCACCCCACAGGTCGGCGACCAGCGCCTCCGCCGTCACCACCCGGCCCGCCGCCAGGGCGAGCCGCGCCACGAGCATGCGGAGGCGCGCCCCACCCAGGGTGACCGGAGGGCCCTGGTCCGCCTGAACACGAACCGGCCCGAGCAGCACAACGCGCACACCCCCACCCTTCCAGACCCCCACCCCCGCGGGCCGGAGCGAGGGGTGGACACAAAACCGCGCCCCCGGAACCGAGGGTTCCGGGGGCGCGGCGGACGTGCGGGTGTGGCTTACTCGCCGTCGGATTCCTGGTGGTCACCGGCGCCGATGCTGACCGGCGGGGAGTCCGGCACGCTGGACGGACGGGCCTCACCCCGGAAGGTGAACCGCGCCTGGTCGTCCTTCTCGCCGTCCTCGCCGTTCCAGCCCTCGACGTCGACCACGATGATCTGCCCGGCCTGCACCTCGCCGAACAGGATCTTCTCGGACAGCTGGTCCTCGATCTCCCGCTGGATGGTGCGACGCAGCGGACGGGCACCGAGCACCGGGTCGAAGCCGCGCTTGGCGAGCAGGGCCTTGGCCTTCTCGGTCAGCTCGATGTCCATGTCCTTGGACTTCAGCTGCGTCTCGACCCGCGCGATCATCAGGTCGACCATCTGGATGATCTGGTCCTTGGTCAGCTGGTGGAAGACGATGATGTCGTCGATCCGGTTCAGGAACTCCGGCCGGAAGTGCTTCTTCATCTCCTCGTTGACCTTCTGCTTCATCTTCTCGTACTTCGACGAAACGTCGTTTCCGGATTGGAAGCCGAGGCTCACGGACTTGGAGATGTCCGAGGTCCCGAGGTTCGAGGTGAAGATCAGCACGGTGTTCTTGAAGTCGACGGTCCGGCCCTGGCCATCGGTCAGGCGGCCGTCCTCCAGCACCTGGAGCAGGGTGTTGTAGATCTCCTGGTGCGCCTTCTCGATCTCGTCGAACAGCACCACCGAGAACGGCTTGCGCCGCACCTTCTCGGTCAGCTGGCCACCCTCTTCGTAACCGACGTAGCCCGGAGGGGCACCGAACAGCCGCGAAGCGGTGTAGCGGTCGTGGAACTCACCCATGTCGATCTGGATGAGCGCGTCGTCCTCGCCGAACAGGAAGTTCGCCAGCGCCTTGGACAGCTCGGTCTTACCGACACCGGACGGACCGGCGAAGATGAACGAACCGGACGGGCGCTTCGGGTCCTTCAGGCCGGCGCGGGTGCGGCGGATCGCCTGGGAAACGGCCTTGACCGCGTCCTCCTGGCCGATGATCCGCTTGTGCAGCTCCTCCTCCATGCGGAGCAGACGGGTGGTCTCCTCCTCGGTGAGCTTGAACACCGGGATACCGGTCCAGTTGGCCAGGACCTCGGCGATCTGCTCGTCGTCGACCTCCGCGACGACGTCCAGGTCACCGTCCTTCCACTGCTTCTCCCGCTCGGACTTCTGGCCCAGCAGGGTCTTCTCCTCGTCGCGCAGGCGCGCGGCGCGCTCGAAGTCCTGCGCGTCGATGGCCGATTCCTTGTCCCGGCGCACGTCGGCGATCTTCTCGTCGAACTCGCGCAGGTCCGGCGGCGCGGTCATCCGGCGGATGCGCATCCGGGCACCGGCCTCGTCGATCAGGTCGATCGCCTTGTCCGGCAGGAACCGGTCGTTGATGTACCGGTCGGCCAGCGTGGAGGCGGCGACCAGCGCCGAGTCGGTGATCGAGACGCGGTGGTGCGCCTCGTACCGGTCACGCAGGCCCTTGAGGATCTCGATGGTGTGCTCGAGCGAGGGCTCGCCGACCTGGATCGGCTGGAAGCGGCGTTCCAGCGCGGGGTCCTTCTCGACGTACTTGCGGTACTCCTCGAGCGTGGTGGCACCGATGGTCTGCAGCTCACCACGGGCCAGCATCGGCTTGAGGATGGACGCCGCGTCGATCGCGCCCTCGGCGGCACCCGCACCCACCAGGGTGTGGATCTCGTCGATGAACAGGATGATGTCGCCGCGGGTCTTGATCTCCTTGAGCACCTTCTTCAGGCGCTCTTCGAAGTCACCGCGGTACCGGGAACCGGCGACCAGCGAGCCGAGGTCGAGGGTGTAGAGCTGCTTGTCCTTCAGCGTCTCCGGGACCTCGCCCTTGACGATGTTCTGCGCCAGGCCCTCGACGACGGCGGTCTTGCCGACGCCGGGCTCCCCGATCAGCACCGGGTTGTTCTTGGTCCGGCGGGAGAGCACCTGCATCACGCGCTCGATCTCCTTGCCGCGCCCGATCACCGGGTCCAGCTTGCCCTCGCGGGCGGAGGAGGTCAGGTTGCGGCCGAACTGGTCGAGCACCAGCGAGGACGACGGGGTCCCCTCACCGCGGCCGCCACCGGCCTCGGCGGGCTCCTTGCCCTGGTAACCCGAGAGCAGCTGCAGCACCTGCTGGCGCACCCGGTTGAGGTCCGCGCCGAGCTTGACCAGCACCTGCGCGGCCACGCCCTCGCCCTCGCGGATCAGGCCGAGCAGGATGTGCTCCGTGCCGATGTAGTTGTGGCCGAGCTGCAGGGCCTCGCGCAGCGAGAGCTCCAGCACCTTCTTCGCCCGCGGCGTGAAGGGGATGTGCCCGCTGGGCGCCTGCTGCCCCTGGCCGATGATTTCCTCGACTTGCTGGCGAACGCCCTCCAGGGCGATGCCCAGCGATTCGAGCGCCTTGGCGGCGACACCCTCACCCTCGTGGATGAGACCCAGGAGGATGTGCTCGGTGCCGATGTAGTTGTGGTTGAGCATCCTGGCTTCTTCCTGGGCCAGGACGACCACCCGCCTCGCGCGGTCGGTGAACCTCTCGAACATTCCCACTCCCTCGACTGCTGCGCCGGCGGTGAGTACCCACCGATTCCTTCCACGATGAGTTCAGCACCGTAAGACCACTGTAGTAGCCAAGCGGTCGCGCTGGCGTACCACTACGTCAGTTGACGCCTCAGTCACTCGGCATACCCGGCCACCGTCGGGCCGGACTCGAATTCAGACGTTTCCGCTGATGGTTGACGTCTGGTCCAACGCCGCAGGTAGCCGCAGGATTCCGGAGGCGCCGCGCTGTCCGCTCAGCGCGAACAAACCGAAGACGGGTGACGGTCCCACTTTCGGGGAACCCGGGTGGCAGGCCAGTCGAGGATGGGTAAGGTAAGGCACGCCTAATCACTCGATCAGTCCACCAGGAGGCTCGATGTCGGTCCGCGGTCCCGGAGACGCCACGCGGGTGGCGGTCGGGGGCCTGGCCGAGTCGGTCCACCGGGTCGACGGCCTGCAGAGCCGTGCGAGCCTCCGCGCCGAGCTGCCGTCCGGGCCGAGCCGCGGGCACTGGCGGCGGTGCGCGGAGCTGCTCGACGACCCCGCCCTGTTCACCGGCTGGCACGACCGCCTCGGCGACTGGCTGCTGGCGCGCCACGGGGCGGCACCGAAGCGGACGGCCGCCGGGTACGTGATGTCGTGGTACCTGCACGTGCCCGCCTACGCCGCCGCGCTCCTGCTGCACCACGAACGGCGCGTGCCCGCGCTGCGGCCCGCCGAACTGGCCTTCCGGCTCTCCGGCGACCGGCCGCACCCGGACGGCATCGCGGTGCTCGGCACCGAGTTCTACTGCCTGCCCAGCGACCCCGGCTCCGGCCTGCCGGAGGCGACCGTGGTCGCGGACGAGCACGAGCTGGTCGCCGTGCTGCGGGCCCGCTACACCGCGCACGCCGCCCGGTTCGTGGGGGCCTACCGGAAGGTGAGCCCGCTGGGCCCGCGCACGCTGTGGGCCGCGGCCACCGACGCGCTGGACAACTCGCTCTGGTGGGCGGGCCGCCACGGCGGTGACGAAGGCGCGGGTGTGGCGGACGCCGCCTTTGTGCTCGACGCGGTGTACCCGCCGCTGACCTCGGCCTCCACCCTGCGCCGAACCGACCAGCGGGAATGGGCGCGGCGACGGGAAAGCTGCTGCTTCTCGTACTTGCTACCGGGGGAAGCGGAATGTGAAGGCTGCCCCCGCACGTGCGCGCGTCAGTGAGGTCCGGGGCTCCGCCCGGGTCGCCGCGGCCACCCCACTGACCAGCAGGAACGGGCGCGGCGCCGCAAGCTGCCACTCCCCTGCGCCGTCACCAGTGCGCGGAAGCCAGCCCGGGCCACGGCCGGTCAGGCGCAGCAGCGCAGGCGGAATCCAGCCCGGTTCGCGACCGCAGGCCCCGCAGTCGCCACCTCGACCAGCGGCAACGGGGGCGGCGGCGGGTAAGCCGCTTTCCCACCCTCCGCACCCGGCCCCAGGGCCAGTAGCGCCCACTGACCAGCGGAGATCGGGGTAGCGGCGGGTGGGCAGCTTCTGCTGCCCACCCCGGCCTCAGTGACGTGCGGGCGCGGTCCAGCCGGGATCCCGGCCGCTCAGGCCCAGCAGCCGGTCCAGCACCGGCGCGGAGGCGGGTACCGGCACCTCCGGACCGAAGACCTTCATCTCCCGCGCCATGGCCGCGGTGGGCAGCAGCTGCGCGTACAGCTCCGCCACCACCGCCTCCTCCGGCGCGTACGGCCGCCCGGTGGCCACGGCCAGGTCCCAGCCGTGCAGCACGAACTCCCCGAAGACCATGCCGTGCACCATCGACGCGGGCAGCTCACCCCCGCCGAAGCTGGTCACGCCCTCCGAAGCACCCGGACGGCCCAGTGCTTCGATGAGCTCCGCGGTCTGCCGGTCGAGGCGGGCGGCCCAGTCCTCGCCCAGTTCGACGCCGGTCTCGCCGTCGCCCGGGGCGGGCGGGTCCGCCCGCCTGGCGGCGGCCAGCAGGAACGGTCCCCAGTACAGGAGGTGCCGCAGCAGCGCGCGGACGTCGTAGTCGGCGCACGGCGTCGGCGCACGCAGGTCGGCCGGTTCGACGGCGTGCACGATCTCGGTGAAGCGGGCCGCGGCGAGCGGCAGGAGTTCTGGCATGCGCCGATTAGCCCACACCCCGCGCACGGCGGTCTAGAACAAACGCGACAAGCCTGCCGTTCGAGTTGACCACCCATCAAGGCCCGCGGAATTCCTCGATCGAAAAGCCGGCGAATGGACCCGTTGCGCTAAGCAGCCGATCGCGATCGGCCGAGCCGGTGAAGTGACCGGGGCAACCATTCCGCAGTACGAGAACACCGAAGGGGGCACCGGCGGAACGCCGGTGCCCCCGTGCAGGAAGAGCGGGTAATGCTCAGTTCTTCTTGTGGTAGGCCTCGACCACCTCGGACGGGATGCGCCCGCGGTCGGAAACCTGATAGCCGTTCTTGCGCGCCCAGGCCCGGATGGCCTGGTTCTGCTCGCGGTCGACGGTGGCCGGGCGGGCCACCGCCTTGGTCGCCGGACGGCCGCCGGCCCGCTTGCGGCCACCGGCCCGGCGGGCGTGCTCGACGTACTGCGCCAGTGCGTCGCGCAGTTCTTCGGCATTGTCGGCCGACAGATCGATCTGGTAGCTCACACCGTCCAGACCGAACTCGACGGTCTCTTCGGCCTCCGAACCGTCCAGGTCGTCGACAAGTGAGACAAGGACCTTCTGCGCCATTGGGTTTCCTCCTGCTTAGGGCTAGCTCACAACTTGGTCAGGAAAGATCGGGTGGGGGTCCTGAGCCCCTTGACAGGAGCTTCTCGGTTAAGACATTAATACTCGCTCCCGCGAGTAAACGCAAATCTCGATTGGGTTATTCGGGCCGAACCAGCGGGAACAGGATGGTCTCCCGGATACCCAGGCCGGTCAGCGCCATCAGCAAGCGATCGATACCCATTCCCACTCCCCCGCTCGGCGGCATTCCGTACTCAAGGGCGCGAAGGAAATCCTCATCCAGCCGCATGGCCTCACTATCGCCCGCCGCGGCCAGCCGGGACTGGTCCACCAGCCTTTGCCGTTCGACCACCGGATCGACCAACTCGGAGTACCCGGTCGCCAGTTCGAATCCCCGAACGTAGAGGTCCCACTTCTCCGCGACCCCCGGCTGCGACCGGTGCTGCCTGGTCAGCGGGGAGGTCTCGACCGGGAAATCCCGGACAAATGTGGGGGCGTGCAGGTGATCACCGACCAGGTGTTCCCACAGTTCCTCGATCAGTTTGCCGTGGCCCAGTTTGGGGTCGACTTCGAGCTCGTGGGCGGCGGCGAAGGCGCGCAACCGGTCCACCGGGGTCTCCGGGGTTACTTCCTCACCGAGTGCCTCGGACAGGGAGCCATACATTGTCAGCGAGGCCCACTCGCCGGACAGGTCGTACTCGCTGCCGTCGGAAAGGGTCACCACCTGGGTGCCGAACACCGCCTCGGCGGCTTCCTGGACCAGCTCCCTGGTCATCACCGCATTGGTGTCGTAAGTGGCGTACGCCTCGTAGTACTCCAGCATGGCGAACTCGGGCGAATGGGATGAGTCACTGCCCTCGTTGCGGAAGTTGCGGTTGATCTCGAAGACCTTCTCGATCCCGCCGACCACGCAGCGCTTGAGGTAGAGCTCCGGCGCGATGCGCAGGTAGAGCTCCATGTCGAAGGCATTGGAGCGGGTGACGAACGGGCGGGCCGCGGCGCCGCCGTGCAGCGTTTGCAGCATCGGCGTCTCCACCTCGGTGAAACCGCGGCGGTGGAAGGATTCACGCAGCGAACGCATTACCCCGGCGCGCGTCTGGACCACTTCCCGCGCCTTCGGGCGCACGATGAGATCCACGTAACGCTGCCGGATGCGCGTTTCCTCGGCCAGTTCCTTGTGCGCCACCGGCAGCGGCCGCAGCGCCTTCGAGGTCAGCCGCCAGCCGTCGGCCAGCACCGACAGCTCACCGCGCTTGGAGGTGATCACCTCACCGGTGACGAACACGTGGTCACCGAGGTCCACATCGGACTTCCAGGCGGCCAGCGCGTCCGCGCCCACCTTGGCCAGGCTGATCATGGCCTGCAGTTCGCTGCCGCCCTCGCGCAGGCTGGCGAAGCACAGTTTCCCGGTGTTGCGCAGGAACATCACGCGCCCGGTGATGCCGACCCGCTCGCCGGTGGCGGTGTCGGCGGGCAGGCCGGTGTGCGCGGCGCGGATTTCGGCGAGGCTGTGCGTGCGCGGCACTTCGACCGGATAGGGCTCGATGCCCTCGGCGAGAATCCGCTCCCGCTTCTCCCGCCGAACGCGCATCTGTTCGGGCAGGTCGTCTTCACCGGTAACGCGTTCGGATGCGGGGTTCTCGCTCATAGCGCACAGGGTACGAACCCGCTGATCGGCTACGCCAACCGGATTACCGTTCCCGGCAATCCGGTGAAGCACGTTTCCGTTGTGCGTGAAACCGGACTCAGCGGTCGGACTGCTCTTGCAGCAACGCGTCGAGCCGGGCCGCGTCGACCGTTTCGGCGACCGGGAAGCCCACCGGGTCCATGCCCTGCTGGATCACCGGCAGCGAGCCGTTGAGCAGGCCGGAACCGTCCGGGACCTCGGCCGGGTCGTGCCCTTCGACCAGCACCCGGTTGTCGGCGTCGACGAAGACCACGCGCGGCTGGAACGATGCCGCTTCGGCGTTGTCCATCTGCCCGTACGAGATGACGATGACCAGGTCACCCGGGTGCACCAGGTGCGCGGCGGCGCCGTTGATGCCGACGATGCCGCTGCCGCGCTCCCCGCTGATCACGTAGGTCTCGAGCCGGGCGCCGTTGGTCACGTCGACCACGCTGACCTGCTCGCCGGGCAGCAGGTCCGCCGCCTCCATCAGCTCCTCGTCCAGCGTGAGCGAGCCCACGTAGTGCAGATCCGCCTGGGTCACCGTGGCCCGGTGGATCTTGGACTTCAGCATCGTGCGGTACATGTGACTGCTCGCTACTCCCCGGTCGGGATGCCGTGCTCGGCGGCCGCGCCGAGCAGGACGGATACGTTGTCGATCAGGCGCGTGCGGCCCACGCGTGCGGCGATCAGCAACCGTGCTTCCCCATCGACGGGGGCCGGGCCGAGATCGTTCCCGCGGAGTTCCAGGTAATCCACGTCCACCCGCGGTACGGCGGCCAGCGTGGCCCGCGCCGCGTCGAGCACCGCCGCCGCGCCTTCGCGGCCGGCGTGCGCACCCGCGGTCAGCGCCTTCGACAGCACCACGGCGTCCGCCCGCTCGCTTTCGGACAGGTAGGCGTTGCGCGAGGAGAGCGCCAGGCCGTCGGCTTCGCGCACGGTCGGCACGCCGATCACCCTGGTCTCGAAGTCCAGTTCGGCGGCCATCTTCTTGATCAGGACCAGCTGCTGGTAGTCCTTTTCGCCGAAGAACGCGTAGTCCGGGCGGACGATGTTGAACAGCTTCGCCACCACGGTCAGCACCCCGGCGAAGTGGCCGGGCCGGGCGGCGCCCTCCAGCTCGTCCCCCAGCGGTCCGGGGTGGACGGTCACCTGGGCGCCGGGCCCGTAGAGGTCCGCGGCCGCCGGCGTGAAGGCGAACTCCGCCCTGGCCTCGCCCAGCACCTCCAGGTCGCGCTCCAGCGGCCGCGGGTAGGCGTCGAAGTCCTCGTTCTCGCCGAACTGCAGCGGGTTCACGAAGATCGACGCGCCGACCACGGTGTTCGGCAGCCGCTTGGCCCGGCGCAGCAGTTCGCGGTGCCCGGCGTGCAGCGCGCCCATGGTCGGCACCAGCGCCACCTGGTGCCCGACGCGGCGCAGCGCCGAGGTGACCCGGCGCAGGTCGGCGGGCCGCTGGTAGCTGTTCAGCCCGCCCCTGGTGAACTTCGGCGCGGTTTTCGGTGTGGTCATTCAGGAATCAGCCCCTCGGGCGTGGTCGTCGAGCAGGCCGGTCAGCTCGGCCGCGGTGTCCGTGGCCAGCAGCCCGGCCTCCGCGGCCCGGACCGCCGTGCGGCGGGCCAGCGCGGTGTAGGCGGGCGACAGCTCGGGCGCGCGTTCGGCCAGCACCGCCAGGTGCGCCCGAACGGTTCCGGCGTCGCCCCTGGCCACCGGTCCGGTCAGCGCGCGATCGCCCTGACGCAGCACATTGTCCAATGCCGCGGAAAGCAGCGGTCCGAGGACCCGCTCGGCGTCGGCTATCCCGGCGCCGCGCAGCAGTTGCGCGCAGTCGGCGATCAGCGTGACCAGGTGGTTCGCGCCGTGGGCCAGCGCGGCGTGGTACAGCGGGCGAGCGGGTTCGGGGATGCGCACCGGCTCCCCGCCCATCTCCATCACCAGCGCCTCGCCGACGTTCCACGCCGCGTCGTCACCGGTGGCGGCGGTCACGCCGACGCAGCAGTGCGCCATGCGCTCGATGTCCTCTTCGCGGCCGGTGAAGGTCATCACCGGGTGCAGTGCCAGCGGCAGCGCCCCGGCCCCCGCCGCCGGGGCCAGGATCTCCACCCCGTGCGCGCCCGAGGTGTGCACCACGATCTGGCCGGGGCGCAGCGAATCGGTGGCCACCAGGCCGCGGACCATGCCGGCCAGCGCGTCGTCCGGCAGCGCCAGCAGCACCAGGTCGGCGCTGCGCACCACCTGGTCCGGCGGCAGCAGCGGCACCCCCGGCAGCAGCCGCTCGGCCCGGCGGACGGAACCGGCGGACAACCCGGAGGCGGCGATCACCGTGTGCCCGGCCCTGGTCAGCGCGGCACCGAGCACGCTGCCCACCCGGCCCGCCGAAACCACGCCGACGGCGAGTCTGGCCGGACGGTCCGTGGCGCGGCTGTCTCCGACGCTCATACCGGTTCATGCTCCCTCATGCGTTCCGGTCCCGCCCCATCGCGCCCGGCCTGTCGCAAGTCCGGGCGAGATTAGCCCCCGGACCCGGCGGTGTCGGCAGGGAGGTGATGAGCTTCACCCGGTCCGGTGCCCCTTCGCCGGTGCGTTCCGCCTGGACAACCGGACCGCTTCGGCCCTGGCCGAGCGCAGCGCGGTGACCAGCTCGCCGTGGTGCGCCTCGGCGTCCGGCGAGGCCGTGCCGGTGGCCATCGCCCGGCGCAGGAAGGCCAGCTCGGTGACCGCCGACTGGTAGGTGCCGACCGCGCGGGCGGCCGCCCGGCCCGACTCCTTCGCCGCCTGCCGCCGCCACTTCCGGCGGCCCGGCAGGCTGGCCAGCAGGTCCACTTCGGACGGCGCGATCCAGCGCGCGGTGGCCATCGCGGGCAGGGCGGCGGCCACGATCCGCTGCTCGCGCCGCCGGTGCCAGACCACCAGCATGGCCACCCCGATGAACATCGGCACCATGATCAGGAAGTAGATGTTGAGGAAGGCGTCGGCACCGCCGATGGTGGCCGCGCCGTTCCACAGCGCGTGCAGCGCGACCGCGGCCAGGTAACCGCCCAGCGGGGCCAGCACCCGCACCGGGCGGCTCGCCGACCGCGCGGCCAGCCCGATGCCCAGCCCGGTGAACACGGCGAACAGCGGGTGGGTGAACGGCGAGAGCACCCCGCGCAGGATGAACGCGGCGAGCACCCCGGCGTGCGTGCCGTCGCCGAACCCGTTCTCCGCGAACGCCCGGCCGAAGTAGTAGATGTTCTCGGTGAAGGCGAACCCGGCCGCGGAGAACCCGGCGTAGACGATGCCGTCGACCACGCCGTCGAACTCCTTGCGGCGGCGCAGCAGCACCAGGAAGACGATGGCCGACTTGGCCGCCTCCTCGACCAGCGGCGCCGAGACCACCGCGCTGAACGTGCTGCCGTTGCCGCTGCCCAGCAGCAGGTCGCCGACGGTCTCCGCGGTGTTGTTGATCAGCAGCGCGGTGGCCGTGGCCACCAGCGCGCCCCAGGCGAAGGTGATCAGCAGCAGCCGGGCCGGTTCGGGCTCCCAGCGGTCCACCCAGAGGAACACCGCGGTGACCACTCCGACCGGGAGCAGCGCGGCCACCACGCCGATCACCACGGCGAGCACGCCGACCCGCGAGGTCAGCACGCCGAACAGGACCAGGCCGCACAGGGCCAGCAGGATCAGCCCCAGCACCGGGAGCAGCACGGTGATCCGGCGCGGCCGGTGCCGTCGCTGGGCCGTCGAAGTGGCGATCACGGTCTGCAGACCCTACGCAGTGCCGTCCGGAGCAGCGCCCTGTCCTCCGGTCGGCGGTCAGTCCTCGGCCCGGCGGCGGCGGCGCGGGGTGGTCTTGCCCCCGCCGTGCGCGGCCAGCAGTTCGTTGACCGACCGGCCCGCGGCATGCGTGCCCTCCGGTTCCTCGGCGTCGGGCTTCGCATGGCCGGTGTGCCCACCGCCGTGCCGGGAACCGTTGGCCGGGGTGGCCTCGGCGAGGCGTTCCCAGGACGGCGGCTCGCCTTCGGCGCGGCGACGGCGCCCACCACCACCGCTGCTGCTGGGCTGAGCGGGCTCGGCGGGTTCGCCCTGGGGAGCAGCCGGTTTCGGCAGCGGCAGGCTCGCCGAGGACTGGTAGCCCTCGTCCTCGCTGCGGCGGCGACGGCCACCGGGGCGGCCTTCGCTCTGGATGGCCCGCACCGACGGCGGCAGCGTCGGGTTCTGCTTGGCGGCGGCCTCCGACGGCCGTTGCGCGCGAGCGGGCTCGGGCTTCGGCTCCGGCGCTCGGGGCGGCTGGGGCTGCTGGGGCGTTTTCGGGGCCTTCGGCGGCACGGGCTCGTACTCACCGGTGTGCTCGGCGCGGCGGCGGCCACCGGTCCGCGGCGGCTGGGCGGCGCCGTTGCGGGACCCGCGGCTGGTGCCGTTGCGGCCACCGGACTCCCAGCTGGGCTCGGCCGACCAGTCGAGGTCGAACTCCTTCGACAGCTCGGTCGGCCGCCCGGTGGGCAGGTAGCGGTCGGGCGCCGGTTCCGTACGGGCGGCGGCGGGCTTCGCGGCGGGCGGCTTGACCGGCTCGGGGGCCCGCTTGGGCGCGGCGGGCCGCGGCGGCGTGATGCCGGGACGGGTCAGGTCCTCCCGGCGCGGGCGGCGTTCCTCCGGCTGCGGCGCGGGCGGCGGCACCCGGCGCTTCGGGGCGGCGGCGTTGTCCAGTTCGGCCTGCTTGGCCTGGCGGCGGGCGGCGTCCGCCCTGGCCTCGCCCGCGGCCTTGCTCGCCCGCGCGGCGGCCGGGCCGACGGTTTCGGCCGGGCGCACCCGGCGGGTCGGCGGACCGGCGTCCTCCGGCTCCGGGCGGCGCGGGGGCTGGGCCGACGGCGGGTTGAGCACGTTCGGCAGGCTCTGCGAGCTCTCGCCCGGCTTCTGCACGGTCTCCGCGTCGATGATCCGGCGGCGGCGCTCGGGGTGGGTGACCACCTTGCGCTCGATGACCCGTTCGATCAGCTCGGTCGGCCGGTCGCCGGGGTCCGGGTCGGCGGCCTGCTTCGCGGCGGCGATCTGGGCCGGCTTCGCCTTCGAACCGGCGGCCTGCACCAGGCGCTGGTGGTCCTCGTTGAGCGAGCGCATCCTGGTCGCCTGCGCGGTCAGCGCCACCTGCTCGAACAGCACCTCACCGCCGAACAGGGACTGCAGGCTCTCCCGCAGGGCGATCACCTCGGCCCGCAGGGCGTCCAGCTCCTCGCGCGAGTCCTCCTGGGCCCGTTCGCGGCTCTCCGCCTCGATCTCCAGCTCGAACTCGCGGCGCGCGGCAATCTCCCGTTCCAGCTCCAGCTCGTAGACCGCCTGCGCCTGGGCCACCTCGTCCTCGGTGGCGGTCACCTGCTTGCGGTACTTGGCGGCGATGAAGGCACCGATCAACGCGGCCCAGAGGGCGGCGATGATGCCCAGTCGCAGCCAGCGGAGGTCCTGGGCGAGCACGAGGGCGAGAGTCGCGGCGACCACGAGGGCAAAGCCGACTACGAGCCACGGCCTACCGGATCGGTGGCCGCGCGAGTCGTCACCCACGCCAGTCATGCTCAACACCGTACCTTCTGGTAACCCGACCGAGACCTGTTCGGTACTTCGAACGGTGGAGTCTGTGCGTTAACCGGTCGGCCGCCCCCGATGATCGGGATCACGCGGTTCCGGCGCGCGGCAGCAGTGCTCGAGCCACAACGCGGCGCCGGCGAGCACGGCCGCGCAGAGCGCCCCCAACACGGCGCCGGGCGTGTCACCAGCGGCGGCCGCGAGTTCACCACCGCGCGGAACAAGGTACGCCAACGCGCCGAGCCACGCACCAAGCATGAGTGCGCCCAGTAGCGAACTGGCCTTGGCCAGGGCGACCGCCCGGGCCACACCGATGGCGTCCAGTACCCGACCGGATCGGATCCGGCTACGGAGCGTGAACCCGAGAATGGCCTCCACCGCGGCCAGGATCAGCAGCGGCAGCCCGGCGAGCAGCGGGAACCTCGGGAGGTCGCCGTAGAACAGTTCGAACAGCGCGAAGCCGAGGACGAGGCCGAGCAGCCCGGCGACGACGAGTTCGCGGGGCCTGGTGAATTGCATTACGCCACGGTACCCAGCCGGACCTGGCAGGCTTGACTCTCCAGTGACTGGAGGCTTCAGCATGCGAGGTGTGCGGTTCACCATCGGCGAGCTGGCCAGGCGGACCGGCCTGCCGGTGAAGACCATCCGGTTCTACTCCGACGAGGGCCTGCTGCCGCCGACCGGCCGCACCCACGCCGGGTACCGGCTCTACGACGCGCAGGCGATGGCCCGGCTCGAACTGGTCAAGACCCTGCGTGAACTGGGGCTCGGCCTGCCGGAGGTGGAACGCGCACTGGCCGGGCAGACCACCGTGGCCGAACTCGCCGCTCTGCACGTCGACGCGCTCGAGGAGCAGATCCGGCGGCTCCGGCTGCGCCGATCGGTCCTGCGCGCGGTCGCGAAACGCGGATCCGAACTGGAGGAAGTGAAGCTGATGAACAGGCTGGCCTCGATGTCCGACGAAGAACGGCGTCGGCTGATCGACGAGTTCTGGAACGAGATGGTCGACGGGCTCAACGTCAACCAGGAGTTCTACGACCGGATGCGCTCGGCGAAGCCCGAGTTGCCGGAGGACCCGTCCGCCGAGCAGCTCGAAGCGTGGATCGAGTTCGCCGAACTGGTGCAGGACCCCGAGTTCCGCGCGTTGATCCGGGCGATGAGCGAAGCGCATTCGGCGGCCCGCGACAACGGCGAGTCGATGGCACCCGCCGACCAACCGCCGTACGAGGAGTTCTTCCAACGGGCGAACGACGCGCTGGCATCCGGCGTAGCACCGGATTCCCCGGAAGGACGAGCCGTTGCCGACGAGTTGTTCACCGCCTCGGCCGGCGACCGGGACCCCGCCGACGTGTTGTATCGGCGTGAAGTCCTGGAGCGATTCGGCCAAGGCGGTGATCCACGCGCCGAGCGGTACTGGCAGCTGCTCGCCGTCATCAACGGCTGGCCGCCGATACCCACCCAGGCACCCGCCGTGCAGTGGCTCGCCGAAGCGATGCGGGCGGCGATCGACTAGAAGAACGCCTCCGCGAGCCGGTCCACCTGGCCCGGGTCGGCGGCCCGGCAGCAGAGCACGACCTCGTCGGCGCCGAGGCCGGTGTAGCCGTCCACGGCCCGGCGGAGCTGCTCGGCGGTGGTGAGCAGGCCGTCGGCGATGGGGTCGACGTGCTCGGTGAGCACTTCGGGACCGCCGGGGGTGGCGGGTGCCGGGCCGATCGGGCCGGCACCCGCGCGCCGCGCCCAGGTCAGCAACGGGGCGGGGTCGTCGACGGGCCGCCACCCCACTGCGGTGCGATCGACTCCGGCGAGCCGATTTTCCGGACCCCCGCGCGGTCCGCTTCGGGCAGCGCGGCGAGCAACGCGGCGATCGGCCCGTGACCGGGCAGCACGGCTTCCGGCTCGACCTCCAGCCACGGGATCAGCACGCTCGCCCGCTGCGGGGTACCCGGGTGCGGCAGCAGCAGTTCCGGGTCGGCCGAGCGCACGCCGTCGACGGTCACCACGTCGACGTCCAGCGTGCGCGGGCCCCAGCGCTGCTCGCGCACCCGGCCCGCCGCCCGCTCCAGCTCCTGCCCGGCCCGCAACCAGGCCCAGTGGTCGCGCGCCGGATCGTCGACCACGCACACCGCGTTCAGGAAGTCCGGCTGGTCCGCCACCCCCCACGGCTCGGTCTCGTACACGCTCGACACCGCGACCGGCCGCAGCGCCGTCACCACCGAAGCGAGGAACCCGAGCCGGTCACCCAGGTTCGACCCCAGCGAGAGCACCGCCCGGCTCATCCCCGCGCCCCCCGCCGCGACCGGCGGATGGTCACCGCCACGTCGTCGAAGGTGAGCGGGATCGGCGCCGACGGCTTGTGCACGGTCACCTCGGCCGCGTGCAGCCGCGAGTCCTTCATCACCTCGTCGGCGATCCGGCCGCCGACGCTCTCGATCAGGTCGTACGGCTCACCGGCCACGATGTCCGCGGCCAGCTGCGCCAGTTCGCCGTAGTGCAGCGTCTTCGTCAGGTCGTCGGTGGCGGCGGCCTCGTCGAGGTCCAGCCAGACGGTGAGGTCCACGACGAACTCCTGCCCGTCGCGCTTCTCGTGCTCGAACACCCCGTGCCGCCCGAACACCCGCAACCCGGTCAGCGTGATGCGATCGGTCATCCCCGCCTCCAGGCGGCGGCCACGGCGACGGCGTCCAGCGAGGCGCCGACCTCGTGCACCCGCACCCCCCACGCCCCGGCCGCGGCGGCCAGCGCGGACACCGCCGCGGTGGCGTGCTCGCGACCGGACGGCGGGCGCGGCTCACCCGCGTCGTCCGCCAGCAACCGGCCGAGGAACCGCTTCCGCGAAGCCCCGACCAGCACCGGGAAGCCCAGGTCGAGCAGTGAACCGAGGCCGTGCAGCAACGCCCAGTCGTGCTCGGCGCGCTTGGCGAAGCCGAGCCCGGGGTCGAGCACGAGCGCACCGGGAGCGACCCCGGCGGCCAGCGCCGCGTCGACCCGCTCGCACAGCTCCGTCCGCACCTCGGCGACCACGTCGCCGTAGACGGCCAGCTGGTTCATCTCGCGGCTGTGCCCGCGCCAGTGCATCAGCACCCACGGCACCTCGGTGGCCGCGGCCACCTTCGCCATGTCGGGGTCGGCGAGCCCACCCGAAACGTCGTTGATGATCCGCGCCCCGGCCTCCACCGCCGCCGCCGCGACCGCGGCCCGCGTGGTGTCCACGGAGAGCACCATGCCCTCTTCGGCGAGCGCCCGGACCACCGGCAGCACCCGCTCGATCTCGGTGGCCGCGTCCACCCTGGCCGCACCCGGCCGGGTCGACTCCCCGCCGACGTCGATCACGTCCGCGCCCCTCGCCCACATCTCGCGGGCGTGCGCGAGCGCCGCGTCGGTGCTGAGGTAGCGGCCACCGTCGGAGAAGGAGTCGGGCGTGACGTTCAGCACGCCCATCACCGCGCACCGCCCCGGCTCGGGCAACGCCCAGTTCATCGACGGCTCTTGATCAGGTTCAGCGCCTCGGCCCGGGTGGTGGGCGAGGTCCGCATGATGCCCCGCACCGCCGACGTGGTGGTGCGCGCACCCGGTTTGCGGATGCCGCGCATCGCCATGCACAGGTGCTCGGCCTCGACCACCACGATCACCCCGCGCGGCTCCAGCTTGCGCTCGAGCGCGTCGGCGACCTGCGAGGTCAGCCGCTCCTGCACCTGCGGGCGCTTGGCGTAGAGGTCGACCAGGCGGGCCAGCTTCGACAGCCCGGTCACCTTGCCGTGGCAGTTCGGGATGTACCCGACGTGGGCCACCCCGTGGAACGGCACCAGGTGGTGCTCGCAGGTGCTGTACATCGGGATGTCGGTGACCAGGACCAGCTCCTCGTGACTTTCGTCGAAGGTGCGGTCCAGCACCTGGTCCGGATTGCTGTACAGCCCGGCGAACATCTCGTGGTACGCCCGCGCCACCCGCGCCGGGGTCTCCACCAGACCTTCGCGGTCCGGGTCCTCACCGCACGCGAGCAGCAGCTCGCGCACGGCCTTCTCCGCACGTTCCTGATCGAACACCGGTCCATCATCGCCGACCCGGTGCTCAGCGTTGCTGCTGGCCGTCCTGATCGTCGCCATCCGGCCGCTGAGCACCCTGCTCGGGGGACGGCGGCGGCTGGTCCGCCGGACGCCACGGCTGGGCGGGCTGACCACCCGGCGAGGTGGCCGGGGTCCACCCGGGGGGCGCCCCGTAGTGCGGCGGGCCCGCGTAACCACCGGGCTGGTACGGCGGCTGGGCACCGTAGGGCTGCGGCCAGTTCGCGGTGCCGTTGGGACCGGCGTGCGGCCGGGCGCCGTTCGGGTAACCACCGGGCGGTGGCGGGGCGAACGGGTTCGGGTTCGGCGGCGGCTCGGGCGCGCCGTGCGGCGGCCCGCCGGGCAGGTCACCGCCACCGGGCGCGGTGCCGACCGGGGTCGGCGCCGGGCGCACCACCGGCTTCTCCTGCGGCGGGGGCCACGGCTCACCGCGCTCGATGGCCAGCTCACCCGGGGTCTTGATCGGCGGCTTGTCCGACGGGGTGCGCTCACCGAACTCGTTGAACACGGTGATGTGCGGGCGCTTCTCCACCGTGGCGAAGATGCGCTCCAGGTCCTTGCGCTGGAGGGTCTCCTTCTCCAGCAGCTCGATCACCAGCTCGTCGAGCACGTCGCGGTAGGTGTTGAGCACCTCCCACGCCTCGGTGTGCGCGGTCTCGATCAGCTTGCGGACCTCTTCGTCGATCTCGTGCGCGACCTCGAGGGAGTAGTCCGCCTGACGGCCCGCCGACCGGCCGAGGAACGGGTCGCCCTGCTCCTGGCCGTACTTGACCGCGCCGAGCCGGGCGCTCATGCCGTACTCGGTGACCATCGCGCGGGCGATCTTGGTCGCCTGCTCGATGTCGGAGGAGGCCCCGGTGGTCGGCTCGTGGAACACCAGTTCCTCGGCGGTCCGGCCACCCATCGCGAAGACCAGGCGCCCGATCATCTCCGACCGGGTCATCAGCTCCTTGTCGTCCTCGGGCACCAGCAGCGCGTGGCCGCCGGTCCGCCCGCGGGGCAGGATGGTCAGCTTGTACACCGGCTCGATGTCCGGCATCGCCCACGCGGCGAGCGCGTGCCCGCCCTCGTGGTAGGCGGTGATCTTCTTCTCCTTCTCGGAGATGATCCGGCTCTTGCGGGCCGGCCCGCCGATCACCCGGTCCACCGACTCCTCGAGCGCGGCGTCGGTGATCACGTGCCCGTTCTGCCTGGCGGTGAGCAGCGCCGCCTCGTTGATCACGTTGGCCAGGTCGGCACCGGACATGCCGACCGTGCGCTTGGCCAGCGCGTCGAGGTCGGTGCCCTGCGCGATCGGCTTGCCCTTGGAGTGCACGGCCAGGATGGCGCGGCGGCCGCGCATGTCCGGCGCGGACACCGGGATCTGGCGGTCGAACCGGCCGGGGCGCAGCAGCGCCGGGTCCAGGATGTCCGGGCGGTTGGTCGCGGCGATCAGGATGATGCCGCCGCGGGCGTCGAAGCCGTCCATCTCGACCAGCAGCTGGTTCAGCGTCTGCTCGCGCTCGTCGTGCCCGCCGCCGAGACCGGCCCCGCGCTGGCGGCCGACCGCGTCGATCTCGTCGACGAAGATGATGCACGGCGCGTTCTGCTTGGCCTGCTCGAACAGGTCGCGCACCCGGGAGGCACCGACACCGACGAACATCTCCACGAAGTCCGAACCGGAGATCGTGTAGAACGGCACCCCGGCTTCCCCGGCCACGGCCCTGGCCAGCAGCGTCTTACCGGTACCGGGCGGCCCGTAGAGCAGCACGCCCTTCGGGATCTTCGCGCCGAGCGCCTGGTAGCGCGCCGGGTTCTGCAGGAAGTCCTTGATCTCGTACAGCTCTTCCACGGCCTCGTCGGCCCCGGCGACGTCCCCGAAGGTGGTCTTCGGCATGTCCTTGTTGAGCTGCTTGGCCTTCGACTTGCCGAAGTTGAGGACGCGGTTCCCGCCACCCTGGGCGTTGTTCATCATCCACATCAGCAACAGCAGCAGCAGCGCCAGCGGGATCATGTAGATCAGCAGCTGGGTGAAGATCGAGTCCTGGCTGACCGTGGTGCCGAACTTGATCGGCTGGCCGTTGTTCTTGGCCTGGATCAGCCCGTTGTAGATCTCGTCACCGGCTTCGGCCGGGTACTGCGTGCGGATCTGGGTGACCTGCTTGCCGTCGACCTCGATCGGGTTGGCCAGGGTCAGCTTGAGCTGCTGCTCCTTGTCCTCGAGGTTCGCCTCCTTGACGTTCCCGCTGGTCACCTGGGCCATCGCCTGGGACGTCGGGGTCTGCGTGTAGGCGCGATCGCTGTCGAAGATCGTGGAGAACACGAAGTAGAGCAGGACGAGGGCGAGGATCCACAGCAGTGGGTTCTTGAGCAGGCGCTTGCGGTCCATAGTGCTCGGCCGGGGTCGGCCTCAGCCCTCCCTGATTAGGCGGTTTGTGTGACATCCGCCGTCACGTTCTTGACAAGTTCAGCGGCGCACGGGGCTACGCGTCCCACCAGGGTACCGCCCACGTGGAACGGACACCCGTGCGAGCCTCCCGCAGGTCAACGGATGTCCGCCCGTCCGGGTTCCCTACCGGGCGCCCTCGAGGGTGGCCACCATCTCACCGAGGCGGCTGCGCAGCGTCTTCGGGTCGGCGGGGGCCACGGTCACCCATTCGCTCCCGTCGCGGCCGGGCCGGGACAGGCTGAGGTACCGGCCCGTCGAGGTGTCGAACCAGGCCAGCACCGGCGAGCGGCGGCGGGTGCCCAGCGAGTTCCGCGTGTTCGCGGCGAGCTGACCACCGCGGATGCGCGGCTGCCCGGACAGCAGGGCGTACGCCTCGCGCGGATCGCTCGGGCGGTCGGCCAGCGAAGCCCGGCGGCGCTCCTTGGGCGCCTCCTTCGAGGCACCCGAGAGCACCGGCCGCTTCGGCGCGGTGCGCACGGCCTCCTGCAGCGAGAGCGTGATGGACGCCTCGGTGCCGCGCGGGCCGGGCGGCAGCAGGTCGACCACCGAGGAGACCAGGCTCTCCGGATAGGCCTGCCGCAGCCAGATGCCGTCGTTGTCCTGCACCGCGACCACCGCGTCCCGGCCGTCGGAGGCGGCCAGCACCCCGACCGGCGGGGCCTGGAAGTCCGGCAGGTGCAGGGCGTCGATGCTGGTCGACGGGCGGGCCAGCAGGGTCAGCCAGTCCTCCACGTGCGGTTCGAGCCTGCCGTGCGCGTCCCGGATGCCGCGGGCCTTCAGCTCGGCGTTCGCCCGGTGCCGCAGCGCGATCCGCTCGTCCTCGCTCGCGCCGTGCGAGCGCACCCGCAGCGGGTACGGGAGTTCCCCGATGTTCATCGCCTCCCAGAGGAAGTCGAACGCCATCGGCGAGAAGAACTCCGGTGCGGGGGCCAACTTGCTTCCTCCTCGGGTTTTCCGGTGTTTCAGATGCGGGCGGCGCCGGCGTCGCTGGCGGCGCCCGCGAGCATCTCCCCGAGCCGGTTCCGCAGCGTGGCGGCGTCCGCCGGGGCGATGGTGATCCAGTCACGGCCGTCGCGGCCGCGGGTGGCCTGGGTGAAGTACCGGCCCGACTCGGTGTCGAACCAGCTCAGCACCGGGGTGCGCACCCGGCCGCCCATCCGGTTGCGGGCGTTGGCGCCGATCTGGCCACCCCGCAGCCGCGGCTGGGCGTGCAGCCGGGCCAGCGCCTTGCGGTCCTCGTCGGCGCTCGACCGGCCGTCGGCCCCGGCCGGGCCGCGGCGCTGCATGAAGTCCACCCCGGAACCGGAGATCAGCTGCTCCAGCGGCACGGTGATGGACTTCTCGCTGCCGCGCGGGGCGGGCGGCAGCAGTCCGACGACGGCGCTGGCCAGCCCGTCCGCCGGGGTCTGGTGCAGGTGCAGGCCGCGGTGGTCCTGCACGGCGAGCAGGCCCTGCCCGCCGAGCGCGGAGACCACCGCCAGGATCGGCTCGACGCCCGGGTTCGGGATGTGCACCGAATCCAGGCTCAGCTCCGGGCCGGCGAGCACGCCGAACCAGTCCTCGATGTGCGGCTCGGGGCGGCCGCGGTCGTCGGCCACCCCCCGCCGCACCAGGCCGGTCAGCACCTGCTGCCGGAGCGTGGCCCGCTCGTCCACGGTGTCACCGTGCGAGCGGGCCTTCAGCGGATACGGCAACTCGGCGCCGCCGTAGGACTCCCACAGGAAATCCAGCTCCAGCGGAGTCAGCAGCTCCGCCTGCGCCATTAACGGTCCTCGTCGTCGGTCCAAGCACCGATCACCGGCGGCGGCGTGGCCTCGTTCGCGCCGAACGCGTCGTCGGGGTCGGGCTCGATCAGGAACGAGGCGTGGGTGTGCTCCTCTTCCTCCTGCGCCTGGGCGCCGTGCGCCCCGCCCAGGCCGCCCATGCCCATCGGCGGCGGCGTGCCCTGCCCGCCGATCGTGCCGGAGGCCGAGACCAGGCCCGGGTTCTGCGGGGTCGCGCTGGCCGCGCTGTTCGGCTGGGCCTGCGCGGCGGCACCGGTCTCCGACGCGGCGGAGCGGGTGGCCCCGCTGCGGTTGCCGCTGCCCAGCGCGCGGCCACCGGCGAGCCCGGCGGCACCGCCGAGACCCGCGGCACCCAGTGCGGAGGCCGGGCTGCCCGCCGGCGCGGCGGGCGGCGGGGTCGGGGCGGCACCCACGCCGGTCCCCACCCCGGCGCCCTGGCCGGGCGCGACGTAACCGGCCTGCGTGGTGGCCGAGCTGACCGAGGCACCCGCAGCGGCGGACGAGCTGTTGCCCAGCCCGGTGGTCTCACCGCCGTACCCGCCGGCGCCGTACCCGCCGTACGGGCCGGTGACCGAGGCACCGCCGACCGAGGGCACCCCCGCGCCGATCCCGGTCAGGCCGAGGCCGGACGCGCCGGAGCCGGTGAACGGCTTGAGCCCGAGCGATTCCGGGCCGAAGCTCGGCGTGGTGCTGTCCACCTCGGACATCGCCTGGGTGTAGCGGTTGAAGAAGGCGACCTGCTGGGCCTTGACCTCGTTCGCGGCGTCCGACTGGGCCTTCATGTCGGCGACCATCGCGGCCGGGCCGCCCGCCAGCATGGCCTCGGTCTGCTTCTGCGGGTCGAACTGCTTCGGCGCCGGCATCTTCTTCACCTCGGCCGCCGCGGCGGCCTGCTGGGCGAGCCGGGTGGACATGGTGCTCGCCGCTTCCGAAGCGGTGGCGCTGGAGTTGGCGATGGCCACCAGCGTGCCCTGCGCGGCACCGGCGCCCTGCCCGACCCACGCCGCGCCCAGCTCGCTGATCGCGTTGTAGAGGTCGTTGGCCGCCTGGTTCAGCTCCTTGCTGTGCTGGGTCCAGACCTGGCTGGTGGCCTCGGCGGTGCCGGGGTCGTTGTTCACCGTGGCGCCGTCGTAGAGCTGCTGGCTCTCCTGAGCCTGCCAGTTCGGCGGATTGGTGATCGCGCGGTCGCTGCCGATGTCCGGGCCGTCGTTCCGGCCGCGGGCGCTCTCCACGATGTCGACGGTCGACGAGTTGTCCCCGAGTGGGACGTTCGACCCATCCTGCGGTGCCATGCTCGGTTACCCCCTGAGTCTCACGCGCGGCCGTTGAGCGCGTTGACGGTGTCGTGCTCGAAGTCCTGGTAGTGCTTCATCGCGGCGAGAATGCCCTGCTCGGCCTGCTCGTACTGGAAGAGCAGGTTCTTCAGCGCGGTGGCGTAGGAGTCCCCGCCGCCGTCCGCGCGCTGGGAAACCTTCGCGGCGATGGCCTGGCCGACCGGGTTCGCGCCGAGCTTCGGCGGCTCCGCCAGCGTGCCCGCCCCGCTGAGCAGCGCCTCGACGGCGTCCTTGCCCGTGCGGATCTTGTTCAGCACGGTCTGGGCCGCGTCGGGGTCGACCCCCACCTGGCCGGTGGCCGCGGCGTTGCGGAAGGCGGCGGCGTCCGCCAAGCTGCTGTTCCCCATCCTGCCTCTCCTCTGTCCCCAGGTCCGGGCCGCGTCCACGGCGCGGCGAGATCCGTCCTTCGCACAGGTTAACGCACCCGATGCGCACCTATGACGCGTTCTCCGGTGCCGCGGTTCCGGGTTTTCCGGCGGTCAGGAGGAGTAGACCTTGGGGTCCAGCGTGCCGATGTAGGGCAGGTCGCGGTACCGCTCGGCGTAGTCGAGGCCGTAGCCGACGACGAACTCGTTCGGGATGTCGAACCCGATGTACTTGACCGGCACGTCCACCTTCACCGCCTCCGGCTTGCGCAGCAGGGAGCACACCTGCAGCGAGGCCGGGTTGCGGCTGGCCAGGTTCTTCAGCAGCCAGGACAGGGTGAGCCCGGAGTCGACGATGTCCTCGACGATGAGCACCTCCCGCCCGGCGATGTCGCGGTCGAGGTCCTTGAGGATGCGCACCACACCCGACGACGAGGTCGCCGAGCCGTACGAGGAGACCGCCATGAACTCCAGCTGGGCGGGCACCGGCAGCGCGCGGGCGAAGTCGGTCATGAACATGACCGCCCCCTTGAGCACGCCGACCAGCAGCAGGTCGGTCCCGCCGGGCGGGTAGTCCGCGGCGACCTGCTCGGCCAGTTCGGTGATCTTGTCCTTGATCTGCTGCTCGGTGATGAGCACGGAGGCGAGGTCGCCTTCGTACACGGGGGTCCCCTTTAACTCTTGGTACGTCCGGGTGGGAGCACGGTCAGCCTGCCATGCGCCCTCCCGGCCACCAAGTCGCCGGGTAGCCAAACACCGCCCTGCCCCCGCCAGGCGCCCACCAGATCGTCGACCGACCGCAGGTGGGCGTCGGTGAGGTCGCGCACGCCGGCGTCGAGCAGCCACCGCCGCAACGCCCGGCGGCGCAGCGGGGCCGGCGCGGTGAGCAACGGCTCGATCTCCAGCACCGGGCCGTTGCGGGCGCCGAGGAGCACCTCGTCGGCGAGCTGGTCCAGCGCCTCGGAATCCTCCCGCAGCTGCTTCGCGGTCCTGGCCAGCGCGGCGGCGACCCCGCCGGACAGCACGTCCTCCAGCAGCGGCAGCACTTCGCGGCGCAGGCGGACGCGGGTGTACCGGGGATCGGCGTTGTGCGGGTCCGACCACGGTTCGACGCCCAGCGCCGCGCACGCCGCTTCGGTCGCCGACCGCGGCAGGTCCAGCAGCGGGCGGCCCCACGGCGGGTCGAGCGGGTGCATCCCGGACACCGACCGCGGCCCCGACCCGCGCCCCAGCCCCAACAACACGGTCTCGGCCTGGTCGTCGCGGGTGTGCCCGAGCAGCACCAGCGCGCCGGGCATGGCCCCGGCCAGCGCCGCGTACCTGGCCCTGCGCGCCGCCGCCTCCGGACCGCCCGGCCCGGTCACCTCCACCGGCAGCACGGTCGCCTCGTCCACGCCGAGCTCGCGCGCGGTCGCCGCCGCGTGCGCGGCCACCTCGGCGGACCCGGGTTGCAGCCGGTGGTCGACCACCAGCGCCCGCACCCGCAGGCCCATCCGGTGCCCGGTGTGCGCGGCGGCCTCGGCGAGCGCGAGCGAGTCGGCCCCGCCCGAGACGGCGACGCCGAGTTCACCGGAGGTCAGCGCCGAAGTCCGCAGCGGCTCGCCGAAGAACTCCCGCACCGCGCGGCGCACCCGCGCGACCGCGGGATCCGGCTTCACCGGCCCATGCGCCGGAGCCAGGCGTCGGGATCGGCGATCTCGGCCCGGGTGGGCAGCGTGTTCGGCGAGGTCCACACGGCGTTGAAGCCGTCCATCCCGGCCCTGGCCACCACGTGCCTGGTGAACGCGGCGCCCTCGGCGTACTGGCGGATCTTCGCGTCGATGCCGAGCAGGCTGCGCAGGAGCCGGTCGAGCAGGCCACCGCCCTTGCGGCGCTCGGTGAACCGGCTGCGGATGGTGGCCACGCTCGGCACCACGGCCGGGCCGACCGCGTCCATCACGTAGTCCGCGTGGCCTTCGAGCAGGGTGGACAGCGCCAGCAGCCGGTCGAACACCTCCCGCTGCCGCGGTGACTGGAACAGTTCGGCGAGGTTCCGCCGGTTCTTCACCTCTTTGATCGTGTCCGGCAGCTTGCCGAGCAGGTCACCGAGACCGTCGGCGTCGGCGAGGCCGCCGACCAGGCGTTCCACCTCGTCGGCGAAGTAGTCGCGCAACCAGGTGACCGCGGTGAACTGCAGCCGGTGGGTGCACTCGTGCAGGCAGACCCACATCCGGAAGTCGGTGGCGGGCACGTCCATCGCCCGCTGCGCGGCCACCACGTTCGGCGCGACCAGCAGCAGCTCGCCCTCCTGGCCGGGCCCGCCGAACGGGTCGTACTGGCCGAGCACGCGCGAGGCGAGGAACGAGAGCACCACCCCGGTCTGCACCCCCGCGCCCGCGGCGAGCACCGGCGCGAACGGGCCCTTTTCCCTGGCCAGCGCCTTGCTGGTGAGCGCGTCCAGGCCGCGGGCGGCGGACCGGACCCAGGCCGGGCGGTCGACCACCGCGGCGGGCAGCAGCGGCAACCCGCGGCCGAGCCCGGTCAGTTCGCGGACGTGCTCCTCGGCCACCACGGCCAGCTCGCGCAGCTCGGTGACCGCGGCTTCGGCTTCCTCACGCGGCACCACCGGTCCGCTGCGGACCAGGAAGGCGCCGGTGGCGGCGGCCAGCGACCAGTCGACGACCGAGCGGGTGCCTGCGGATTCCGGGGACTGCGGGGACTGGACGGTCATGCTTCGACGATACGGCTCATCGGCAACCACAACCGCGCAACTCGGCGACCACCGCGTCCAGCGCGCTGCGGGCGGCGTCGGACTCCGAACCCAGCGACATCAACGCGAACACCAGCAGGTGGCCGTCCTTGTCGAGGACCACCCCGGCCAGCGTGTTCACCCCGGACAGCGTGCCGGTCTTCGCCCGCACCCAGCCCTTGCCCGCCTCCTCCGGCCCGGAGGTGTACCGGCTGACCAGCCGTCCGCTGCTGCCGCCCGCCACCGACAGGTCGCCGAGCAGCGGCCGCAGCTTGGCCGTGCGCGGATCACCGCCGTCCGGGGCGGCGGCCACCGCGAGCACTTCGGCGAGCACCTTCGCCGGGATCCGGTTGTCCACCGAGAGGCCGCTGCCGTCGAACAGCTCCACGCCGTCGAGGGCGAAGCCGTTCTTCTCGAGCACCTCGATGGTCGCCTTGGCCCCGCCCTCGAACGACGGCTCCTGCCCGGTGGCGATGGCCGTCTGCCTGGCGAGCACGTCGCCCATGAGGTTGTCGGAGTGGTTGAGCACGTTGCTGATCAGTTCGGTGAGCGGCGCGGACTTGATCTCGCCGAGCACCTTCGCCCCTTCGGGGGCCTTCGCGTTGCCGCCCGCCGTGGCGCCGAGCTTGCTCGCGAACTTGTCGGCGAACGACTTCGCCGGATCGGCCACCCGCATCGACTTCTCGTCGGTGGCGCTGCTGCGGCCACCGTCGAGCATCACCGGCTCGACGGCCGCGGCGTAGGTGGACGGCACGTCCTCGGGTGCCCAGCCCGGTCCGATGCCGCCGCCCTGGAAGACGCCGAGGTCGAGCTGGACGGTTTCGATCTTGCCGCCGGTGGCCTCCTTGACCTGCTTGACCAGGTCGTCGAGGTGGGCGGAGCCGGGGTAGACGGAGTCCTTGCCCGCGGGCAGGGAGTTGATCGTCGGGTCACCGCCCGCGACCACGACGGCGGTGCTCGGGTCGGCGCCCTGCACCACCTTGGTGGAGATCTGGTGGCCGTGGTCCATCGCCAGCAAGGCGGCGGCGACCGTGAGCACCTTGGTGGTGGAGGCCGGGGTCAGCGGTTTGTCGGCGTCCTTCGCCCACAGCGCGGTGCCGGTGGCGGGGTCGATCACGCTGCCGCTGAGCGTGCCGAGCGCGGCGGCCCCGGACGCCTCCTTGAGCGCGGCCTCCACCCCGTCCGCCGTCGGGCTCGGCGCCGAGGTCCCCGGCGCCCGGAGCTGGCGGACCACCTGCTGCGCCGCGGGCGGTTCCCCCTTGGGCTTGTTGGGCGCCCACGGCAGCTCGAGCCGGTTGGCCACCGCGGGCTGCACCGCCGCGACCGCACCCCCGCCGAGCACCAGCAACACCACCAGCGCGGCGGCGATCCACGGCCACTTGCGCCGGCGCCCGGGTGCCTCCTCGGTGGGCGCCACGGGCGGTTCGTCGGCCCCGGTGGTCGCCGATGCCGGGTGCTGCTCCCCGGACGGCTCGATGCGCATCGGCTGCGCGTGCCCCGCGGCGGGCACCACGGGGATGACGGGCGGCTGCCCCTGTCGATTCGGTTGGTCGGGTGAGTCGCCCTGTTGGGGCTGGCCCTGCTGGTGCTCCTGGCCGGTCTGGCTCTGCTGGCTGGTCTGGCCCTGCTCGGACGACTGCCGGGCCTGGCCCTGATCCTGCTGCCCGAGGTGACCTTGCCCAGGCGACTGCCGGGGGCGGTCCTGCGGGTAGCCCGGCTGCGACGGCTGGCCCGGCTGCGACGGCTGGCCCGGCTGCCCGAATTGGCCCTGCTCGGACGACTGCCGGGCTTGGCCGGGCTGGCCCCGCTGCGCGGCTTGGCCTTGCTGCCCGGCTTGGCCCCGCTGCCCGGCTTGGCCTTGCTGCCCGGAGTGACCCCGCTGGCCGGAATGACCCTGCTGGCCGCCCTGGCCCTGCTGGCGGAGCTGATCCGCCGGGTAGCCCACCGGTGCCGCTTGGCGAACCGCCTGCCCCGGGTGCCCCTGTTGACCGCGGTGATCTTCCTGCTCCGGGTGGCCCTGTTGACCGCGGTGATCTTGCTGCTGCAGCGGACCCTGCTGGCCGCGGTGATCTTGCTGTTCCGGCGGGCTTTGCCGGTCGCGGGCGTCCTGCTGGTCACCGTGCGGCTGGTCCGCCCGGCCCTGCGGCCACGGCGCCGGTCCGCCGGTGCGCTGCTGGTCCGGCGCCTGCGGGCGGCGTACCCACACGGTGTCCGGCTCGGCGTCCTCCGGCGGTGCCTGCTCGTTCGCCGGCTGGAACAGGGAGCCCGGCTGCCGCACCGGCTGGGTGGCCCGCGGCTCGGCCCGCCGCACCCAGAGCGTGTCCTGTTCGGCCAGTGACCGGGTCCCGTCGTGGTCGTCCGAGGGCCACCCCGGCTCCTCGGGCCTGGTTTCGTCCGGCACGCACCCTCCTCCGGTGTCCCCCAGCTCACACCAAGAACCCATCGGTGCGGGTCCGTGGTCACGCGTGGTCCACACTAGTGGTGTCAAGCCAACGAACCGGTGAGCCGCCCGCCTTTGCTCGGGCTTGCCCAGACAAGATCAGCGAGGATCGGCGTGGAGTTCGACGTCACGATCGAAATCCCCAAAGGGGAGCGCAACAAGTACGAGGTGGACCACAAGACCGGGCGCATCAGGCTCGACCGGACCCTGTTCACCGCCACCCAGTACCCGGCCGACTACGGCTTCATCGACGACACCCTCGGCCAGGACGGCGACCCGCTGGACGTGCTCGTGCTGGTCCAGGAGCCGACCTTCCCCGGCTGCCTGATCCGCTGCCGCGCGATCGGCATGTTCCGGATGACCGACGAGAAGGGCCCGGACGACAAGGTGCTCGCGGTCCCGTCGGACGACCCGCGCCTGGAGCACCTGCGCGACATCCACCACCTGAACGAGTTCCACAAGCTGGAGATCGAGCACTTCTTCCAGGTGTACAAGGACCTCGAGCCGGCCAAGAGCGTGGAGGGCTCCTCCTGGGTCGGCCGCGTCGACGCCGAGGCCGAGATCCGGCGCTCCTACGAGCGCGAGAAGGACCACCTCGCCAAGCTCGAAGCCGAGGGCGGCGAGCACTGACGACGTGAAGAACGGGGCGCCACCGAGCGGGTGGCGCCCCGTTTTCGCGTTCAGTGGGCCAGCGCGGGCACCGGCTGTTCTTCGGCTTCCCGCCGCAGTTCCAGCGCCGACTTCTCGGCCAGCGGCGTCTCCCGCAGGAACCACAGCAGCGCGAACCCGGCGGCCACCACCACGCCGGCGACCAGGAACACCGTGCTCATCGCGCTGGAGAAGCCCTCCAGGATCGGCCGCGCCAGCACCGGGTCCAGTCCGCTGAGGAACGAGGTGTCGTTCAGGTCCAGCTGCCCGCCGGCCAGCCGGGCCGCGAACTCCGCGTTGGCCGGGTTCGCCAGCGCCGCCGCGTAGGCCGGTCCGGACATCGCCGAAGCCACCGCCGCCGCGATCCGGTCACCCACCGAGCCGAACAGGATGGACAGGAACACCGCGGTGCCCGCGGTCCCGCCGATCTGCCGGAAGAACGTGGTCGACGAGGTCGCCACCCCGAGGTCCGCCGGCTCGACGTCGTTCTGCGCGGCCAGCGTCAGCGTCTGGAACGCGCCGCCGAGGCCGAGCCCCATCAGGAACGCGATCGCCATCACGATCGCCAGCGGGGTGTCCACGCCGATCGTGCTGAACAGCAGCATCGCCGCGGTCATCAGCCCGAGGCCGAGCACGCCGAACACCTTGTACCGCCCGGTCGACGCCACGATCCGGCCCGACAGCAGGCTGGCCACCATGATCCCGGCGGTCAGCGGCAGCAGTTGCAACCCGGCTTCGGTGGGCGTCGCGCCCTTGACGATCTGCAGGTACAGCGGCAGCGACATCATCGCGCCGAACATGCCGGCGCCCTGCACGAAGGTGACCACCGAGCTGAGCGCGAACGCCGGTCGGCGGAACAACCGCAGCGGCAGCAGCGCCGCGTCGCCCATCCGCCGTTCGTTCAGCACGAACGCGACCAGCCCGGCCGCGCCGACCAGGTACATCAGCACCGAGGTCAGCGACCCCCAGCCCCATTCGCGCCCCTGCTCGGCGACGATCAGCAGCGGCACCAGGCCCACCGTCAGCGTGGCCGCGCCCGCGTAGTCGACCCGCTGCTCGACGCGGGTGTGCGGGATGTTCAGCACCTTGGTGACCACCACCAGCGCGAGCAGCGCCACCGGCACGTTGATCAGGAACACCCAGCGCCAGCCGGCCAGCCCGGCGAACGAGTCCAGTCCGGCGAAGGCGCCGCCGACCACCGGGCCCAGCACGCTGGAGATGCCGAACACCGCCATGAAGTAGCCCTGGTAGCGACCGCGTTCACGCGGTGCGGTGATGTCGGCGACGATGGCCAGCGCCAGCGACATCAGGCCACCGGCACCGAGGCCCTGGAAGGCGCGGAAGGCGGCGAGTTCGTACATCGAGCCCGCCATGCCGCTGGCCAGCGACCCGACCAGGAACAGCGAGATCGCGGTGAGGTACATCGGCTTGCGGCCGTAGAGGTCGGACAGCTTGCCGTAGAGCGGGGTGGAGATGGTCGCGGTGATCAGGTAGGCGGTGGTCGCCCACGCCTGCAGCGTCTGCCCGTGCAGTTCGTCGGCGATGGTCTTCATCGCCGAGGACACGATCGTCTGGTCGAGCGCGGCCAGGAACATGCCCATCATCAGCCCGGAGAGCACGGTGAGGATCTGCCGGTGCGACAGCCCTCCCCGTGTTCCCGGCTCGGTTGCTTCGGCGGTTTCGGCCATGTCTCGCTCCTCGGATCGTGCCCCCAGCGGGCCGCACTTGCTTGCATCACTCAACTAACTGACTGACGCAAGTATTCCGAAATCCCGTTGTAGCGTGCAACTAAATTTCTGTGCGCTGTGTCACCACGGTCGCCGCACCCGGTCCTCCGGCAGCGCCACCTGACCGGTGACAAAATGGCTCCACAGGCCGAAATTGAGTAGTTTGCCCGGTTTGGCGGAGCTTTCGGCGAAGCTGTGCGTGCGACCACCCTCGGTGATCGTCGCACCGAAGGACACCTGGAACCGGGTGGTCCCCACCCGGTCCTGCGGCGGCACGGTGGACGGGTTCGCCAGTTCGTCGGAACCCCAGCGGTAGTCGGCGCGGTACTCCCCCACGACCGGCTCGAAGGTGTTGTTCAGCACGAGCCCGGCCGCGGGAACGGTGATCAGCACACCACGCGTGCCGTTGTCGTACCGGGTGTTGAACACCGCGACGTCGGCGACGGCGGACGGGAAGATGTCGGCCCGGCCCGAGCCGACCCGGGAACCGGGCGGGCAGGCTGCCGGGCCGCCCGCCTCGAAGGTGGCCCGGTCGCAGGTCGGGAAGGCCTCCGGGTGGAACCGGATGGACTTGTCGAAGAGGAACACGAACTGGCGCATCGCGGCGGGCTTCTCGCCGCTGGCGGTGTGGCTGGTGCGGTCGTAGAAGATCTCGATGCCGTCGCGCGTGCCGCCGTCGCGGCGCACGGTGACCTCGAGGTCGTCGATGTTCTCCGGGCCCGCGACGTCCGGCTCGGCGATGGGTGCGGGCCCGCCGGGAGTCGGGTGCGGGAACCGCGGCGAAGCGGCTTCCGCGGGCAAAACCGCGGTCGCCGTGGTGAGGGTGGCGAGGACGAGCAACTCGATCGTGGATCGCATGGCGCCTCCTGGTTGTCTTTTCGAGACCACTCGAATAGACCAGGTCGGCGGTAGAGTCTTCGTGAACCATCGAAAAGAGGAGTCACGCGTGCCGCTCGGACGCTGGACGCCGCTCACCCACCCGGCGATCGACGAGGTGGAACTGGACGACGTGCTGCAAGCCCTCGCCGACCCGACCCGGCGCCGGATCGTGCGCATGCTGATCGACGAGGGGGACCGGGCGTGCGGCACGTTCGGGCTGAAGGTCGCGCCGTCGACGCTGAGCCACCACTTCCGGAGCCTGCGCAAGGCGGGGCTGATCCGGCAGGAGGACGTCGGCAGGCAGCGGATGAACACGCTGCGACTGGCCGAACTGGAGCAGCGCTTCCCCGGGCTGGTGGACCGGATCCTCGCCGCCGCGGCCGAATAGGCCACGACGGCGAGGGAGCGGATCAGGCGGAGTAACCCGGGATCGGGTAGTCGCTCAGGAACTCCCGGATCTCCGCCGCCACGGCGTCCACAGTGGACTGCTCATCGGCGGCCGCCGCGGTGACCGTGCGGTCGATCCACTCCGCGACCTTCACCTGGTGCTCCGGCCGCAACCCGCGCGTGGTGATCGCGCCGGTGCCCAGCCGGATGCCCGACGGGTCGAACGGCTTGCGCGGGTCGAACGGCACGGTGTTGTAGTTCAGCTCGATGCCCGCCCGGTCCAGCGCCTGCGCGGCCGGCTTGCCGCCGATCTGCTTGCCGGTCAGGTCGACCAGCAGCAGGTGGTTGTCGGTGCCGCCGGAGACCAGGTCGTAACCGCGCTCGAGGAGGGCCTCGGCGAGCGCCTTCGCGTTGGCCACGACGGCGTGCGCGTACTCGCCGAACTCCGGCTTCGACGCCTCCCCCAGCGCGACCGCGATGGCCGCGGTGGTGTGGTTGTGCGGCCCGCCCTGCAGGCCGGGGAACACCGCCTTGTCCACGGCCTTCGCGTGGTCGGCGTCGGACAGGATCATCGCGCCGCGCGGGCCGCGCAGCGTCTTGTGCGTGGTGGTGGTGATCACCTGGGCGTGCCCGGCGGGCGACGGGTGCGCACCACCGGCCACCAGGCCGGCGATGTGCGCGATGTCGGCCACCAGCACCGCGTCCACCTCGCGGGCGATCTCCGCGAACGCCGGGAAGTCGATGGTGCGCGGGATCGCCGTGCCACCGCAGAAGATCAGCTTCGGCCGGTGCTCGCGGGCCAGCTCGCGCACCTGGTCGAGGTCGACCCGGCCGGTGTCCTTGCGCACGCCGTAGCGCACCGCGTTGAACCACTTGCCGGTGGCGGACACGCCCCAGCCGTGGGTCAGGTGACCGCCGTCGGGCAGCGCCATGCCGAGCACGGTGTCGCCGGGCTGGGCGAAGGCGAGGTAGACGGCGAGGTTGGCCGGGGAACCGGAGTAGGGCTGCACGTTGGCGTGGTCCACGCCGAACAGCGCCTTCGCCCGCTCGATCGCCAGCGTCTCCACCGGGTCGACGAACTGCTGGCCCTCGTAGTAGCGCTTGCCCGCGTAACCCTCGGAGTACTTGTTGGTCAGCACGGTACCGGTGGCTTCCAGCACGGCTTGCGAAACGTAGTTCTCCGAGGCGATCAGCCGGATCTTCTCGTGCTGGCGGCGGGCTTCGTCCTCGACCAGGCCGGCGATCTGCGGATCGGCGGCGGTGAGCGAGGGCAGGGCGGGCTGGTGCGTCATGGTCACTCCAGACGGTGCACGGCCCGACCCAGGCGCGCGGTGCGGGGCCGTTGCGTTTCGCTTCCCGGTGGTGCTCCACCTCAAGGCGCCAGTCGCTGCTGCACCCCGAACTCTAGCTCAGCGGTGCGGGACCGGGCGGTAGACCAGTTCCTGGACGCGGCCGTCGAGCGTCCGGCTGTCGAGCAGCTCGAGGTCGAAGTCGGCGCCGCCGTGGAACACCGGATCCACCCCGGAGCGCGCGGTGATCACCGGGAAGACCGTCACCTGGAGGCGGTCGACCAGCCCGGCGGCCATCAGCGCCCGGTTCAGCGACAGGCTGCCGTGCGAGCGCAACGGCACCGACGACTCCTCCTTGAGCCGGGCGACGACCTCGACGGGATCGCCGCCCGCGATGGTCGCGTCCGGCCAGTCGAGCGGCTCGCGCAGCGTGTTGGACACGACCGTGGCGGGCAGGTCGCGCATCCGCTCGACCCAGGGGTCGAGGACCTCGGTGCCGGTGGACAGGATGCGCGCGTTCGACCGGAAGGTCGTGGCGCCGAACACCATCCGCTGCTCCTCGCCGTACAGCGCGAGGCGGCGGGCGAGCAGTTCGGGGCCCTGCTTGCCCCAGTAACCGCCCCAGCTCCCGGTGTTGGCGCCGAAGCCGTCGAGGCTGGTGAAGACGTCGAAGGTGTAGGTCGCGGTCATGGTGCCCTCCTCGGGTGTCCCTCACCCTGACCACGAACGACCACGGCCCCGTTCGACACCGCTACGGAAAAATCCCGGCACCGAGCGGGGAATCGCGCACCTGCACCTCGTTACCGTTTTCGTAGTTCCTGGTCAAGGAGCTGTGGTCGAGTCCATGATCCGGGGGGTGGTGTCACCGGGCCTGGCGGCATCGAGGGACCGCTGAATAGGGACACGGCCACCCTTCGGACAGGTCTCGCCGCAGGCGTGGGTGCCGGCCATCGACGCCTGACCGGCGACCACCCGCGACGGACGAAAGACGCGTGCATGAGCAGCAGTTTCGGCCGCTGCTGGTGGTCGTCGATCAGCCGGCGGCGATCGGCGCGCTGCCGGTCGCCGTCGCACGAGCCTGCGGCCTTGGCGGCCAGCGCCCGCCAGCGCTGCCCGGTTCCCGGGCCCGCCCAGTCGAAGAACCGTTCCGCGTAGCGCTCGAAATCGCGGGCGACCGCCTCGAGTTCCCGCGGCCAATCGCGGGCACCGTGGTTGCCGGTCCCGTCGATGTAGCTGGTGCGCACCCGCTCGGGGAACTGCCGGGCGTAGGACTGCGCGATGACACCGCCGTACGAGGTGCCGATGAAGTTCATCCGCGGCTCGCCCAGCGCCCGGCGGATCCGTTCGGCGTCACGGGCGTCGCTCGCGGAGTCCAGGTGGTCGAACAGCTCCGGATCACTGGCCCGGCACCGCTCGGCCCGCTCCCGGTTGGCGGCGGCGAGCCGATCGAACTCCGCCTGGCCGGCCGGGAACGGCGGGGTGCGCACCTTGCCCCAGTCGCAGGCCAGCACCGGGCGGCTGAGGCCGGGATAGCCCCGCGGGCCCCAGGTGACCACGTCCATCGACCGGCGGATGGTGTCGAAGATCTGCGACCGCGACCGCAGGATGGCGATCTGGTCACCCTGCGGCCCGCCGAAGTTGACCAGCACGGTGCCCCGCTTCGGGCCGGTGGCGGGCAGCCGCGCCACCTTCAGCGTGATGGTGCGGCCACCGGGCTCGGCCAGCGGAACCCCGAGGTCGGTGCACTGGATCGGCACCGAACCGGCGTCCGGGCAGGCTTGCCAGCCCGGGAGGGGTGCCGCGGCAACCGGGGCGGGCGAGGCCACGAGCGCGAACGAGAGCAGCAGCTTGAGCATCCCGGCACGCTAGGAGCCGGCCGGGCCGGGGCGCTGTCACCGATCGTCGCCGGTCGTGTTCACCAAAGGTTCGACCGCCACCCCCATCGAGCGGGCGGTGCCGGCGATCGTGCGCATGGCCGCGTCCAGGTCGGCCGTGTTCAGGTCCGGGAGCTTGCGTCGCGCGATCTCCCGGACCTCGGCCCGGCTCAGCAGGCCGGCGGTCTCGTGCCCCGGTCGCGCGGAACCCTTGCCGCCAAGGGCCTTCCGGATCAGGAAGGCCGTCGGCGGGGTTTTCAGGGTCAGTTCGAACGAGCGGTCGTCGAACACCGAGACCACCACCGGCACGACGTCGCCGCGCTGGGTGGCCGTTGCCGCGTCGTAGGCGCGTTTGACCTCGACCAGGTTGACGCCGGTCTGCCCGAGCATCTTGCCGAGGTCGACCACCGGCGCCTCCCCGGCCGGGAGCTGCAGGGTGGTGCGGAACTGGAGTTTCTTCGGTGCCATGTGGCGGCACGCTAAGCACTCCAGTCACTGGAGGGTCAACCCCCGACGGGCTCGATGCCGTCCGCGTGCCGCCGCGCCAGCTGCTGGTAGATCGCGGCGTTGTGCTCGATCCAGCCGCGTGCGGAGTCCGACAGCGGCACGAACTTCTTCGCCGGGCTGCCCATCGCGATCACCTCGGGCGGCACCACGGTGTTCGGCGTGACCGTGGACCCGGCGGCGATCAGCGCGCGCTCGCCGATCTGCGACTGGTCCAGGATCGTCGCGCCGTTGCCGATCAGCGCCTGCTCGCCGACCGTGCAGTCGTGCACCAGGCACATGTGCCCGACGGTGACGTTCCGGCCGATCTCGCACACCCCGTCGTTGACGTGCACGACGGAGTTGTCCTGGATGTTGGCGCCCTCGCGGATGATGATCTTCCCGAAGTCGGCGCGGATGACCGCGCCGTACCAGATCGAGACCCCCTTCTCCACGGTCACCGCGCCGATCAGCGTGGCGGTGGGGGCGATCCAGGCGTCGGGGTGCACGGTGGGGCTCACGCCCTCGAAGGAGAACAGCGGCATGAGCCCCACCCTATGCGCCTCAGACAGCGGCGTTGATCAGGATGTCAACGGCCTTGTCGTTGCGCGCGGTCTGCGCCGGGATCACCTCGTCGGGCGGGTAGAAACCCGGGTTGGAGCCCCGGGGGTACATCTCGAAGGTGTAGCTGAGGATCTTGTGGTCGTACCACATCCAGTCGTTCACCGAGCCGTCGGTGATGTAGAGGTCGCTCGACTGCTGCGGCGTGTAGTTGTTCGTCGCGGCCATCTGCTGGCCGATGGTCTTGAACTTCTGCGCCTCGGCCGCGGTCATGCCCGGCGCGGTGTCGGCGTAGGTGTAGCCGTACGGCCACAGCACCAGCTCCGAATAGGTGTGGAAGTCGATGTGCGCCTTGATCTGCTGCACGCCACCGACCCGGCGGGAGGCGACCCAGTTCGACACGGCCCGGCTCTCCGGTGCGGAGAAGGCGGACGGGCCGCGGTAGGTCTCACTGGTCGGGCTGCCCGACGAACCACCGCAGCAGCCCCACTTGAAGGCCCAGTTGCGGTTGAGGTCGGTGCCCTGGCCCTGGCGGTTCTTGCGCCACATCTTGTAGCTGCCGCCGGAGATGTCGTACTCGGAGCCGTCCGGGTTCACCGTCGGGATGACCCAGATCTCCTTGCTGTCCACCATGTTCTTGATGTTGGTGTCGGTGGTGTAGCCGTCGGTGAACCGCTTGACGATGCGCAGGCACATCTCCGTGGTCAGGTGCTCGCGCGCGTGCTGGTTGCAGGTGAACAGCACCTCGGGCTCGGCCTCGTCGGCAGCCGCGTTGTCGCTGATCTTGATCACCGGCAGGTTGCGGCCCTGGTAGGAGGTGCCGACGCTGCCCAGCTTCACCAGGCTGGCGTGGTCGGTGACGGTCTGCTGCAGCTCGGCGACCACCTCGGCGTAGGTGTGGTAACCCTCGTCGCCCGCCGGGAAGTCGGCGGCCGCGGTGGTCACGTCGGCGGCGCGGCTGGTCCGGTACTGCTCGAACCCCGGCCGCTTCTCCACCTTGAAGCCGAGCGAACGCAGGTGCTTCGCGTCGGCCCCGGTGCCGATGATGGTGGTGGTCTCGCCGGCGGTGACCACGTCCACGCCGGTGGCCGAGACCTTCGTCCGCAGCTCTGGGGAGTTCGTGCCGAGTACCTCGTAGAAGTCCGCCTGCGTCGCCGCTTCGGCCGCGGCGGTGTCCGGCGCCGCGCCCACCGAGGGGCTGGCCGCGACCGCCGCCGCGATCAGGGCGGCGGCCGACAGGGCGGCGGCCACACTTCTTCTCTTGCGCATCTGCTCTCCTCGTCGTCAAGCCCGGAACACGGCCTGTCGACCCACCCTGCTCACCAAGCGGGACCGGCACAATCCGTAGCGCTACGGATTCAATCCCCGTACCTACCCGTAGCCCCACCCGGGTAGCCGGTTATTAACCAAGTCCAGGAACCTGCGGAAGATGCTTGACGCAGCCCACGCCGTGCCAGCTGACGGTGCCCTCGATCGGGTGAACCTCGAACCCGGACGAGGGCGGCACAAAAGCGACCAGGGCCTCTCCGGATACCGGAAAGACCCTGGTCAGCGGTGGAGCCGCCTAGGGGAATCGAACCCCTGACCTATTCATTACGAGTGAATCGCTCTGGCCGACTGAGCTAAGGCGGCAGGACCGGTTCCCAGTGTAACGGTAACCTCCGGCGTCACTTCACCACCCCGCCGTCGTTGACCACGGCACCAGCGCCTGCCCAGCTCAGGAGGAACTCGCCGATGCGGTCGAGTCTGCCCCGGACGCTCGCCCTGCCGTTGACGGCAGCGGTGCTCGCCCTGTCCACCGTGCCCGCCGTGGCCCAGCCGACCATCCCCACCACGCCGATCCCCCAGCCGAACGACCCGGGGCAGGCGCCGATCACGCAGCCGCCGAACCCCCAGCCGCTGGGGCACGCGGTGGGTGACGCCGGCACCGGGCTCGGGGTGCTCCGGTTGCTGCCGAACGCCGTGCCGACCAGCGCGATCATGCCCGGGGTCAGCGATCAGCTGCCCAAGCAGGCAGCGCTGGAAGCCGGGATGGGCCTGGCCAGCGCGCAGGCGAACTCCGAGGCGTACCTGTCCTACGAACGGTCCGTCGCGCAGTCGTCACCGCTCGGCCTCTCGATCGCGGGCAACTCGCCGCAGGCACCCGGTTCGCTGGTGCAGACCGCGCTCCCGGACAACGCCGAACCCCGCACCGGCGGGCTCAACGCGCCGAAGAACCCGCTGCTCAACGTCGGCCTGCTCAACGGCAGCGCGCACGCCCGCTGGAGCGCCACCGAGGGCCCGTGCGTGGGCACCATCGCCGACGCGTCCACCGAGGTCGCCAGCCTGTCCGTGCTGAACGCGATCCCGTCGCTGCCGAACATCGGCCTGCCCAGCCTGCAACTGCCCCAGAACGCCAAGCTGGCGCCGGGCTTCGAGCCGGGCAAGGGCCTGCAGGCGCTCGGCGGGCTGCTCTCCGGCGGCGGGCAGACCAGCGCCGACGGCACCAACGCGCTGCTCAGCCTGCCGAACACGCTGTCCGCGCGGTCGACCGTGCGGCTGGTGGACATCCCCGGCTCGAAGAACAAGGCCGTCGAGTCCACCTCCACGCTGCAGGCGGCGAACATCAACCTGCTCAAGGGCACCCCGCTGGAGCTGACCATCAAGGTGGTCAGCCAGCCGACGCTGCGGGTGACCTCCACCGGCAAGGCCGAGACCTCGAAGGTGGAGTACACCGCGCCGGTGCTCACCGTGGAACGCCAAGGCAAGGTGCTCTACACCCTCGACGCGGCCAACCCGACCAAGGACATCCCGGTCGGGCTGCCGCTGGAGGGGCTGACCCAGCAGGTCGGCCCGGTGGAGAGCGTGCCGGTGGTCGGCGGGCTGGTGTCCACCCTGACCAAGGGCGTGCAGCAGGTCGGCGACACCGCGGGCAAGGTGCTCGACCTCGGCGTGCTGCGGCTGGGCATCGCGCAGCTCGACGACAAGAAGCTCGACATGACCGTCCCGTTCAAGGGCTTCCAGCTCGGCGCCGCGGCCCGCCTGCTCGACCTGCAGGTGCTGCCGACCAAGGCGCTGAAGGACTCGCTCGGCGCGGCCGGGGCCTCGCTGCCGTCGTCGCTGGCGCAGCTGACCCTCGGCGAGCAGGTGGCCAGGGCCTACGCCCCGGAGAACGGCGTCGAGTGCGGGAGCACCTCCACCACGCCGCCGCCCGCCGGCGGGGAGGCACCGGGGGTGCCGAAGAAGCTGGCGCAGACCAGCGCCGCGTACGCCACCGTGCCGCTGTTCTGGACCGGCACCGCGTTGCTGCTGATCGGCGTGGTGCTGGTGGCCGCCCTGCCGCGACGCCGGAAGCCCGCCCCGGTCGCGGTCAAGCCGTCACCGCGGCCGAGGAACTAGCCCTGGCGCAGGGTGGTGACCATGGCCTCGATGGCGATCCTCGGCTTCACGTTCCATTCGATCGCCTCGCGGCACTGGAGCACCGCCTCCAGCCGCCGCAGCGTGGATTCCGGTGACCACTGGCGCGCTGCGGCGGTGATGTCGGCGGCGCGGTCGGGGTGGGTCAGCGAAGCCCCGGACCGGCTCAGCGTGACCAGCACGTCCCGGTAGAACCCGGCGAGGTCGATCAACGCCAGGTCGAGCGTGTTGCGCTGGGTCCGGGTCGCGCGTGACTTCTGCTTCTTCTCCAGCGCCTTCACCGCGGCCTCGGCGGCCCGCTTGGCCCCGGCGACGCCCTTGCCGGTGGCGTCGCCGCCCATCGCGGTGCGCAGTTCGGCCTTCTCCGACTCGTCGCGGACCTTGCTCTCCTCGGACGCGTCCGCCTCGGCGACCTTGATCAGGCCGTCGGCGCAGGTGAACACGTCCGACGGGTGCCGGAGGCCGAGCGGGATGCGCAGCACCGACTCACGCCGTTCGCGGGCGTTCTCGTCGGTGGCCAGCCGCCGGGCCCGGCCCACGTGCCCACCGCACACCGAAGCCGCCCACTCCGCGCGCTCCGGCGGCACCCCGTCCCGGTCGATCAGCACCTGGGCGATCGCCGCCGCCGGCGGCGTGCGGAGGTTGATCAGCCGACACCGCGACCGGATGGTCACCGAGACGTCCTCGGGGTGGTCCGACGGCGCGCACAACAGGAACACCGTGCGCTCCGGCGGTTCCTCGACCGCCTTGAGCAGGGCGTTCGCCGCGCCCTCGGTGAGCCGGTCGGCGTCCTCGATGATCACCACCTGCCAGCGCCCGGAGGTCGGGCGGCGGGCCGCGGCCTGCACCAGCGCGCGCATCTCGGCCACCGAGATCGACAACCCCTCCGGCACGACCAGCCGCACGTCCGCGTGCGTGCCGGACAACGCCGTGCGGCAGCCGGGGCACTCACCGCAGCCGACCCCGGTGATGCACTGCAACGCGGCGGCGAAGGTGCGTGCCGTCACCGAGCGGCCCGAACCCGGCGGGCCGGTGAGCAACCAGGCGTGCGTCATCGCGCCCGCGGCAGCGGTCTCCCCGTCGACCAGCTTCGCCGCGGCCGCCGCGGCCGCGGAGAGCACCTCGACCGCGGGCTCCTGGCCCACCAGCTGCGACCAGACGCCGGAAGTCACGCCGTGCTCTCCTCCTGCTTCGGCTCGGGCGCCAGCCCGGCGTACGGTCCCACCAGCACCGCCCGCACGGCCGTCCGCACCCGCTCGCTGACCTCTTCCTCACTGCCTTCGGCGTCGACCACCACGTACTGCTCCGGATTGGCCGAGGCCAGTTCCGTGAGCACGTGCTGCACGCGCCACTGCTGGTCCGCCTGCTTCTGCGCGGGCTGCGCCACCACGTCGGGTGCGGCGTCCAGCAGCACCGTGACGTCCGGCCGCAGCTGCCCGGTCGCCCAGTCGGCCAGCCCCTCGAACTCCTCCGCGTCCAGCCCGGCCACCGCGGACAGGTGGGCCAGCGGCGAGTCGACGAACCGCTCCATCACCACCACCGAACCGGCGTCCAGCGCGGGCTGCACGTCCCGCTCCACGATGTCCGCGCGGACCGCCGCCGCGGCCAGCGCCTGCGCCCGCGCACCGGACAGCGACGCCCCGGACAGCAGCGCCTCCAGCCGCTGCTCGTCCAGCGCCGGATCGGCCGCGAGCACCACCGTGCGCGGACCGTGGCCGAGCCACTCGGCCAGCTTGGCGGCCTGGCTGGCGGTGTCCGTGGCGGTGGTGCCCTCCACCGCGATCAGCAGCCCGTTCACCCGCCGCGGGCGGCGGCGCAAAGCGTTGCGCAGGTCGGACAGGATCGGCTCGCTCCGGCGCGAGTCCATCTGGCGGTAGGCGACCACCCCGACCAGAGCGGCCAGCAAGCCGCCGCCGAGCATCACCGGGCGCGTGCCGTCGACGATGATCGTCCCGCCCCAGACGCTGACCTGGCGCGGCTGCACCAGGCCGACCAGCAGCGGCACCAGCGCGATCGAACCGCCGAGCACCACCTTGAGCATGGACTGGTAGATCGCGTTGATCCGGCCGCGGATGGCGTCGTCGATCTGCGAGCCGATGATCGTCACACCGGTCAGGAAGGCGGCACCGGCGCAGGCGCCGACGATCGCCACCACGATCATCGACACGGCCAGGTGCGGCGACAACGCGACCAGGATCAGCGCCAGCCCGGCGAGCACGATGGCGATGCCGAACAGCCGGTCGTGCGGCAGCCGCCGGGCCAGCTTCGGCGCGCCGACCATGCCGGCGATCAGGCCGAGGAACACCGAGATGAGCAGCAGGCCCCAGGCGCTCTCCCCGCCGAGCAGGCTCAGCGCGTAGGTCTGGGCCGAGCCGACCACGGCACCACCGGCGGCGAACGCGCCCATCATGCCGATCAGCAGGCCGCGCACCAGCGGGGTGGTGCGGATGTACCCGCCGGCTTCCTTGATCATCTGGAAGAAGCCGGGTTGCTCGTCGGCGTCCTTGTTCAGCTCGCTGCGCCGGGGCGCGGCGTGCACGTTGCGCAGCGACAGCTCGGGGATGCGGGTGGCGATGCTCAGGCTGCTCACCAGGTAGAGCAGCGCGGCGATGATGATGCCGAGCTTGATCACGCCGTTCGCGCCGAGCAGGTCGTCCGGCAGGTGGAAGGTGGTGCGCACACCGGTGATCACGGTGAACAACCCGGCGCCGAAGAGCACCGACACGCCGTAGGTCATCACCAGGCCGAGCTGGTTGGCCGTCTCCACCTGCTCCGGACGGCGCAGCAGGTTCGGCACCGCCGCGTCCTTCGACGGGATCCACATGCTCGCCGCGCAGTTCAGCAGGAAGATCGCGGCGTAGATCCACCACAGGGTGTCCACCAGCACGATGGACAGCAGCAGCCCGGCGCGGAAGAGGTCGGCCACCACCATCACCCGGCGGCGGTCGAACCGGTCCGCGAGCAGCCCGCCCAGCGGCGCGAACAGCAGACCGGGGATCAGGCTGGTGAAGATGACGCTGCTGAAGGCGAAGTTCTTCGCGACGTACCCGCTGGCCATGTTGCTGGCCAGCGCGGACACCGCGAGCAGCTGCAGCCAGTCGGCCGTGCTGCAGAACCCGGTGACGCCCCACAGCCTGCGGAAGGGCTTGATCGCGAGCACCCGGCGCGCGCGATAGATCGTCGACGAGTTCGCCGACGGCTTCGCGTCCGCCCCCGCGGTCACGCCCGTGCCCTCACTGGTTCGCCCCACCCTCGTCAAACGAATACCCCGGCCTCGCGGGCCAGGGTATCCCGGGACGGCTGAGAGCGGCCCAGCCAGGGGGTTACGTGAAGATCCCGGTTATCCCGCTGACGAGGCTGGAAACCAGCTGGATCGCGATCACCACGAACAGGATCAGCAGCACCACGGCGATCGCCACACCCGCCGAACCGCTGGAAGCGGGCACGCGGGGCCGCGGGACCTTGGGCGCCTTCTGCGCGGCGGACTGCCTGGCCCCGCGCAGGCGCTGGCGGATCAGCGCCTGCGGCCGCGCCGGCCAGGTCCGCTGCCGCGGGATCACGCCCATCGGCGCCTGCGGGGCGGCGGCGACGGGTGGGGGCGGTGGCGCCTCCTGCGATGCCGCGGGCGGCGGCTCCCCCGGCGCCGCGGCCTGGTTCTCCGGTGAGGTCCGCGGGCCGAACAGGTCCGGCTCGTTGGCCATCGCCGCGGCGACCATCTCCCGCACCGCGTCGGCGTCCGGCTGGATCGGCTGGGCGATCTCCATCCGTTCGACGTCGTCGCGAGCGGACCCGCCTTCGGCCGAGCCGGCCAGCCCGGTCATCGGGTCGGCGAACGCCGAAGGCGGTGCCGGGGCGTGGGTCCCGTCGCCGTCGTACAGCTTTTCGTCGGCCACCGCGCACTCCTCGTGATTTCCTGACGAGCGGTCACCCTCCAGGGTATCCACGAACGAGCAGGGCGAATCCGCTCAATGGACGACGTTCCCCGGTTACTCTCAGCTCTTGGACTTGGCCGTGGACTTCGCCTTGGTCGCGGTGCTCTTGGCCGGTGCCTTGCGCTTGGCCGGCGCCTTCTTCTTCGGCGCCGGGCCCTTCGCCCGCTTCTCGGCGAGCAGTTCCGAGGCCCGCTCGGCGGTCAGCGACTCGATGCTGTCCGTCTTGCGCAGGGTCGCGTTGTACTCGCCATCGGTGACGTACGGGCCGAACCGGCCGTCCTTGACCACCATCGGCTTCTTCGACACCGGGTCCTCGCCCAGCTCCTTGAGCGGCGGCTTCGCCGCGGCCTGCCGTCCCCGGCGCTTCGGCTCCGAATAGATCTTCAGCGCCTCTTCGAGCGTGATGGAGAACAGCTGCTCCTCGGTCTCCAGCGACCGCGAGTCGGTGCCCTTCTTCAGGTAGGGCCCGTAGCGCCCGTTCTGCGCGGTGATCTCGTCCCCGGACTCCGGGTCCTTGCCGACCACCCGCGGCAGCGACAGCAGCTTGAGCGCGTCCTGCAGGGTCATCGTCTCGATCGACATCGACTTGAACAGCGAGCCGGTGCGCGGCTTCGGCTGCTTCGCCTTGGCGGCCTTCTTCTGCGCCGCCGTCGCGCCCTCGGGCAGCGGCTCCGGCTCGGGCAGCACCTCGGTCACGTACGGCCCGAAGCGCCCCTCCTTGGCCACGATCTCGTGCCCGCTGACCGGGTCGGTGCCCAGCGACCGGCCCTCCTGCGGGGTGGCGAACAGCTTCTCGGCGATCTGCGCGGTCAGCTCGTCCGGCGGCAGGTCCTCGGGCAGGTTCGCCCGCTGCGACTCGCCGTCGACCTCGCGCTCCAGGTACGGCCCGTACCGGCCGACGCGGACCACCACGGTCCGGCCCTCGTCGTCGCTGAACAGCGGGATCGAGTTGATCTCCCGCGCGTCGATGTCCTCGACGCTGCCCTCGACCAGCTTCTTCAGCCCGCCGAGGCGGCCGATCGAACCGTCCACGCCCATGTCGCCGCCGAAGTAGAACTTCGACAGCCACTGCGTGCGCTGCTCGTCACCGGCGGCGATGCGGTCGAGCTCGTCCTCCATGCCGGCGGTGAAGTCGTAGTCGACCAGCCGCTCGAAGTGCCGCTCCATCAGGCCGATCACCGCGAACGCCACCCACGAGGGCACCAGCGCGGAGCCCTTCTTCCAGACGTACCCGCGGTCCTGGATGGTCTTGATGATCGAGGCGTAGGTGGACGGGCGGCCGATGCCCAGTTCCTCCAGCTTGCTGACCAGGCTCGGCTCCGAGTAGCGCGCGGGCGGCGAGGTGGTGTGGCCGTCCGGGCTCAGCTCGGTCGCGGTCAGCGGCTGGTCCTTGACCAGCTGCGGCAGGCGGCTCTGCTTGTCGTCGGCCTCGCCACCGGTCTCGGTGTCGACGGCCTCGACGTAGGCCTTGAGGAAACCGGCGAAGGTGATCGTGCGGCCGGACGCGGAGAACACGCACTCCTCGCCGGAGGTCGCGTTGCCGGTGATCCGGACCGAGATCGTGGTGCCCTTGGCGTCGGCCATCTGCGAGGCGATGGTGCGCTGCCAGATCAGCTCGTACAGCCGGTACTCGTCGGCCTCCAGCTCGGCGGCGACCTGTCCCGGGGTGCGGAACACCTCACCGGCGGGCCGGATCGCCTCGTGGGCCTCCTGCGCGTTCTTCACCTTCCGCGTGTACTGCCGCGGCTTGTCTGCCACGTGGTCCCGGCCGTAGAGCTGCTCGGCCTGGCTGCGGGCGGCTTGGATCGCGGTGTCCGACAACGTGGTGGAGTCGGTGCGCATGTAGGTGATGTAGCCGTTCTCGTACAGCCGCTGGGCGGTGCGCATGGTGCGCTCCGAGGAGAACCGCAGCTTGCGCCCGGCCTCCTGCTGCAGCGTCGAGGTCATGAACGGCGCGTACGGCCGCCGGGTGTACGGCTTCTCCTCCACGCTGGAGACGGAGAACGCCTGGTCGTGCAGCGCCCGCGCGAGCTGGTTCGCCCCGGCCTCGTCGAGGATGCGCACGTCGGCGGAGTTCGCCTTCAGCTGCCCGTCCGGGCCGAAGTCACGCCCGGTGGCCAGGCGCGAGCCGTCCACCGAGAGCAGGCGGGCCGGGAAGGTCTGCGGCGAGGCGTCCGGGCCGGCGTCCATGGTCGCGGAGATGTCCCAGTACGACGCCGACTTGAAGCGCATCCGCTCGCGCTCGCGCTCGACCACGATCCGGGTGGCCACCGACTGCACGCGGCCGGCCGACAGCTTCGGCATGACCTTCTTCCACAGCACGGGTGAGACCTCGTAGCCGTAGAGCCGGTCCAGGATGCGGCGGGTCTCCTGGGCGTCGACCAGGTCGCCGTCCAGTTCGCGGGTGCTGTCCGCGGCGGCGCGGATGGCCTGCTCGGTGACCTCGTGGAAGACCATCCGGCGGACCGGCACCTTGGGCTTGAGGGTTTCCAGCAGGTGCCAGGCGATGGCCTCGCCCTCGCGGTCGGGGTCCGTGGCGAGGTAGAGCTCGTCGACGTCCTTGAGCAGGCCCTTCAACTCGGTCACCTTGGACTTCTTGTCCGGGGTGACCACGTAGAGCGCCTTGAAGTCGTTGTCCACGTCCACGCCGAGGCGGGCCCACGACTCGCCCTTGTACTGGGCGGGCACGTCGGCGGCACCGCGCGGGAGGTCACGGATGTGCCCGACCGAGGACTCCACGACGTAACCACCGCCGAGGTAGGGCGCGATCTTGCGGGCCTTGGTCGGGGACTCGACGATCACCAGGCGCCGCACGGCACCGTTGCTCCCGGCGCCGCGGCCCGTCGCCCGGCCGCCCGCGGAGCCACCGCTGCCCGCAGTCTTCTTCGTCCGTGTCGATCCAGCCACGCTGTTCCGCTCTCCACTCATCCCTCGTCGCCTGTCACCGCGACGCCTGTTCGACCCGCCAGTGTGCACGTCGCCGCCCGATCGTGTCCGCACAGGTGGCGCAACACGCCGGTAACCGCACGTCCACCGCATCGGCGGCCGGGCCGATGACGTTTCCCTTTCCAGACCTAACACACATCGTCCACCGGAATATCCATCGGCCCCTGCGTAATCGATCGCCTACCCTCTGCGTTGACGCCCCCGTCCACCCCGGAAGGACCGCCAACCATGATCCGACGCCTGCTGGGCGCCACCTTCACCACGACCGCGGCCTTGGCCCTGGTCAGCGCGCTGCCCGCGGCGGCGGCCCCGGCCGTCGACTTCGCCGGCGCGGTCGCGTTGTCGAACTGCTCGGGCTCGGTGGTGAAGACCGCCACCGCGGCCGCGAGCGATCCCGCCCTGGTCCTGACCAACGGCCACTGCCTGGAAGAAGGCATGCCGGGGGCCGGCGAGGTGCTCGTCGACCGGCCGTCCACGCGATCGTTCTCCCTGCTCTCGGCGGACGGCAGCAGCTCGGTCGGCGAACTGCGGGCCAACCGGCTCGAATACGCCACCATGACCGGCACCGACGTCGCGCTCTACCGGCTCGGCGTCAGTTACACCCAGATAGAGCAGTCCTACGGGATCTCCGCGCTGGAGCTGGCGGGCCGCACCAGCGCGGGCACCCCGATCAACGTGGTTTCCGGCTACTGGCAGAAGATCTACCGCTGTTCGGTCGACGGGTTCGTGCACCGGTTGAAGGAAGCGGACTGGACCTGGCAGGACTCCATCCGGTACACGCCCGAGTGCGACACGATCGGTGGCACTTCGGGCGCACCGATCGTGGACGCGGGCGGCAAGGTCGTCGGGGTGAACAACACCGGCAACGAGTCGGGCAAGCAGTGCACCATGAACAACCCGTGCGAGGTGGACGAGCAGGGCAACGTGACCGTGCGCCGGGGCACCAACTACGGGCAGCAGACGCACCAGATCCCGGCGTGCCTGGCCGAGGGCAGCCGGATCGACCTGGCCAGGCCGGGCTGCGAGCTGGCCAAGCCGTCGTTGTCGCTGCTCAGGCCATAGCGGACCGGGCGCAGGGCTCGGCCTCGGGCTCGCCGCCCGGCCACAGCGCTTCGGCGCCGGGCGGCGGTTCCCCGATCAGCTCGGTGAGCGTGTCCAGGCGGCGCCTGCCGGACACCCGCACCGCGGGCCCGCCCCCACGCGGGCCGACCACCGGCCCCGGCACCCCGGCCGCCGCCAGCGCGGCGGTCAGCGGCGCGTGCGTTCGCGGGGCCCCCGGGTCGAACGGGAAGAAGTACCCACGCGGCTCGTTGCGCCCGGCGGCGAGGGCCCACAGGCGCAACATGCCGCCGTCCAGCCGGAAACCGGGCGGGACCACCTTCTCGCCCTCGTCCAGCCAGGCGCCGGCCAGCGGCAGCAGGTCCACCTGGAAGGCCGTGCGGACCAGCGGGCTACCGCATTCGGCCGTGGTCAGCGTGACCCGGACGCCGCGCCAGGCCAGCTCGGCGGCCAGCAACCTGGCCCGCCACGACTGCTCGACGACCACCTGCAACCGCGCCGCCGTGCGGCCGAACGCCGTCGCCCGGCCGGGCGCGCAGAGCACCCCGGCGAGGTCGGACAGCCGGGGCCCTCTCGCTTCCACGGAGAAGAACGAGATCTGCCGCACGACGGCATCCTAGAACACTCGTTCGAAGTTGAATAGCCACACTCGGTCACGCCGCGGTCCGCTGCACCACCGCGGGGCCGGCTCAAAAGCGACCTCGCCGCCCTGCCGGAGGCAGGGCGGAATCACGCCGTTGGGGGCGGTGGGGTGGCCAGGCTGGGGGCGCTGCCGCCTTCGTCGGTGAGCGAGCTGCACGTGGGGGCCTGACGGCTCGCGTCCGCCAGGGCCGGGGTCGCGGAGAGGCCGCTGAGCAGGTCGGTGCTGGCGACCTGGTCGAGCGCGTCGCCCGCCTCGCTGATCGCCGCCCGGCCGTCCGCGGTGCCCGGTCCGGCGCTGTCCAGCTGCTGCTTGGCCTGCTGCACGCGCTCACGGATGCCGGTGTAGTTGTCGATCGCCGCTCGTTTGGCCTCGTCGGCACCCGGCGCGGGCGAAGCCGCCAGGCCGTTGAGGTTGAGCAGGGTCCGGTCCAGGCCACCGACCAGCGTGCCGAGCATGTCGCTGGTCGTGCTGGCGGCGGTCTGGGGGCTGGTCGGATCCACCCTCGGCATGTCCGCCACCGTCTCCAGCAGGCCGACCACCGCACCGCAGTACTGGTTGGCCCAGTTCACCGCCGCGTCACCCCCCGCCGCGGACCGCGGTTGCGCACCGGGTTCGACCCGCGCCCCCGTGCCGTTCCCGCCGGCGGGTTGCCCGCAGGCACCCAGCAGCACACCAACACCCACCACCACCGCGGCGAGAACACCCATCCGGGGCCGCAACGCCTACACCTCCTGTGACACCGGGGGCAACGCCGTGTCCGACGGTACAGCGCACAGGAGTGATCGTTACCCATTGGGGGCCCGGTTGGCAAATTTCTGCCCAACCGAGCCCCCGGTGCACGGTCAGCTGTTGTTGAGCTCCTGGCACTTCGGCTGGCCCTTGCCCGCGGCCTCGACCTCGGCGGTGCCCTTCGCATCGGCCATCTGGGTGCTGGCCTTCTGCAACCCCTTGCCCACGTTCTGCAGGCTGGTCGCCGCCTCCCGCACCGCACCGGCGTCGGTGGCGGACGCCGCGTCCAGCTTCTCCTTCGCCGCCTTGGCCTCGTCGCGCACCGGCTTGAACAGCTCCAGCACCGACGCCCTGGCATCCTCACCGGCGGGCATCGGCGCCGGGGCGAGCTGCTGCAGGTCGTCGACCACCGGGCCGAGGCTGCCCTCGATCTTGCCGAGGAAGTCGCTCACCGCGCTGCGGGCCCCGGCCACGTCACCGGGCTGCAGCTCCGGCGGTTTCAGCTCACCGAGGTCGGCCAGCGGGCCCAGCGCACCGCAGAAGTCGTTGACCCAGGCACCGGCGCCCCCGTCGGCCGCCGCCGCGGAGGACGGGGGCTGGGACGCGGCAGCCGTCGGTGTCGTGGGCGCGGCCGCGTTCTCCGCCGGCTGGTCGCCGCCACCGCAGGCGGTCAGCGAGAGGACCAGCCCGAGTCCGGCGGCGGCGGTGGCGAGGCGCGAAGCCTTCTGCCTCATCTGTGCTCCTTAGCTCGGGGGTAAGCAGACGAAGGCGCCGAGCGTACTCCGTTCGGCCCACCGCGTTGCTCCGCCGCGCCCCGCACGCAAAGGGCCCGCCCGCACCAGGTGGTGCGGGCGGGCCCGTGATTCGCCTGCGGTCAGGAAGCCTTCGCCGGCTCCGCTTCCGCCGGGGTGTCGGCGATGGAGGTGCTCCGCCGCTTCGACACCACGATCGCCACCACGATGATCGCCACCGCGACCAGCGAGATGGCCACCCGGATGCCCACCGACGCCTGCTCGCCGATGGAGAACTGCACGACCGCGGGCGCGATCAGCAGCGACACCAGGTTCATCACCTTGATCAGCGGGTTGATCGCCGGACCGGCGGTGTCCTTGAACGGGTCACCGACGGTGTCACCGATGACGGTCGCGGCGTGCGCCTCGGAACCCTTGCCGCCGTGGTGCCCGTCCTCGACCAGCTTCTTCGCGTTGTCCCACGCACCACCGGAGTTGGCCAGGAACACCGCCATCAGCGTGCCGGTGGCGATGGCGCCACCCAGGTAGCCGGCCAGCGCACCGGTGCCGAGGCCGAAGCCGACGGCGATCGGCGCGAACACCGCGAGCAGCCCCGGCGTGGCCAGTTCCCGCAGCGAGTCGCGGGTGACGATGTCGACCACGCGGCCGTACTCGGGCCGGGTGGTGCCCTCCATGATCCCGGGGATGTCGCGGAACTGGCGGCGCACCTCGTAGACCACCGCACCGGCCGCGCGGGAGACCGCGTTGATGGCCAGACCGGAGAACAGGAACACCACCGCGGCGCCGATCAGCACGCCGACCAGCGCGTTCGGGCTGACGATGTCGCTGACGAACCACTTCATCGCGTCGGCGCTCGCCCCGGAGACGCCTTCCAGCGCCTGGCGGATCGAGTCCTGGTACGAGCCGAACAACGCGGTCGCCGCGAGCACCGCGGTGGCGATCGCGATGCCCTTGGTGATCGCCTTGGTGGTGTTGCCGACCGCGTCCAGCTCGGTGAGGATGCCGGCGGCCTTCTCGTCCACGTCACCGGACATCTCCGCGATGCCCTGCGCGTTGTCCGAAACCGGGCCGAAGGTGTCCATCGCGACGATGACGCCGACGGTGGTCAGCAGGCCGGTACCGGCCAGCGCGACCGCGAACAGCGCGACCGAGCCACCGAGCAGGTAGGCGCCGAACACCGCGCCGCCGATCACGATGGCGGTGTAGACGGCCGACTCGAACCCGACCGACAGGCCGGACAGGATGACCGTCGCCGGACCGGTTTCCGAGGTCTTGCCGACGTCCTTGACCGGCTTGTACTCGGTGCCGGTGAAGTAGCCGGTCAGCCACAGGATGATGCCGGCCAGCACGATGCCGATGATCACCGAGATGGTGGCGATCACCGCGGGGTTGCCGGTGGTGGCGGCGAACTCGGCGCCGAAGTCGGCGAAGCTGCCGGGCAGGAAGACGAACGCGGCGATGGTGGAGAGCACCGCGGAGATCACCGCGGAGATGTAGAACGCCTTGTTGATCGTGGTCAGCCCGCTCTCGCCGACCTTCGCCTTGGTGATGTAGACCCCGATCACCGCGGTGATCACGCCGATGGCCGGCACGATGAGCGGGAACAGCAGCCCGTCCACGCCGAAGGCGACGCTGCCGAGGATGAGCGCGGCGACCAGGGTCACCGCGTAGGACTCGAACAGGTCCGCGGCCATACCGGCGCAGTCGCCCACGTTGTCACCGACGTTGTCGGCGATGGTGGCGGCGTTGCGGGGGTCGTCCTCGGGGATGTTCTGCTCCACCTTGCCGACCAGGTCCGCGCCCACGTCGGCGGCCTTGGTGAAGATGCCGCCGCCGACCCGCATGAACATGGCGATCAACGCGGCACCGAAGCCGAAACCTTCGAGCACCTTCGGCGCCTGGCCCGCGTACACCAGCACGACCACCGCGGCACCGAGCAGGCCGAGGCCGACCGTCGCCATGCCGACCGCACCACCGGTGCGGAAGGCCACGCGCATGGCCTTCTCCCTGCCGCCGTCCTCGCGCGACGCCGCCGCGACCCTCAGGTTCGCCTGCGTGGCGAGCCACATGCCGAGGTAGCCGATCGCGAACGAGAACCCCGCACCGACGAGGAAGAAGATCGAGCGCCCGATGCGTTCGTTCCAGTCCTCCGCCGGCAACGCGAACAGCAGCAGGAACACGACCACGCCGAAGACGGCGAGCGTGTTGCGCTGGCGCTTGAGGTAGGCGGCCGCGCCTTCCTGCACCGCCTTGGCGATCTCCTGCATCTTCTCGGTGCCCTGGCCGGCGGCCAGCACCTCCTTGAGCAGGAAATAGCCAACGACCAGTGCAGCAAGGGCGACCACGGCGACCACAGCCACGATGCTGTAGTCACCTCCGGAGAGCACTGGGCCCTCCGCGAGGAACTGCCGGGACATTCGTCCTCCTGGAAATGTCGCCTGTCATCGGCGCGACCAGGCTCGATGGGAGCCCCGTCGGCGCCGACATGGGATCTACACCACAAGTGGTGTGGTTTGCCGGAGTGTATTGGTACTGCGTCCGGCGTCGGCAAGGCGTCCCGGCGACAACACGCTCCGTGAAGGCCGTGAGCTTGATCACTTAACCGGTCTTGTTGCCCCGCAACGCTCTTCGGCAGACCGTCGGGGTGCTGTGCGAAGCTCGTCGGGTGCGACCAGCGACGAGCGGTGACCGAGGGCGACACCTGCTCGCCCGGCTCACCGCGGGCCTCCCGGCCGAGAAGAACCCGGTCACGCACGTGGCCGAGCTACCGGCCCGCCCGCCCGGCTACGGCGACTGGCCGTCCTGGGCACCCGAAGCGGTCACCGGCCGGTTCGCCGAGGCGGGCGTCGAGCGGCCGTGGGCGCACCAGCTCGAAGCGGCCGACGCGGCGTGGTCCGGCAGGCACGTGGTCATCGCCACCGGCACGGCGTCCGGGAAGTCGCTTTCCTACCAGTTGCCGGTGCTCTCCGCGCTGACCGCCGACGAGAAGGCGTGCGCGCTGTACCTGGCGCCGACCAAGGCGCTCGGCGCCGACCAGCTCCGCACGGTGTCCTCTTTGGACGTTCCGGGGGTGCGGGCGGCGTCGTTCGACGGCGACACCCCGATGGTCGAACGCGACTGGGTCCGGGCGCACGCGCGCTGGGTGTTCAGCAATCCGGACATGCTGCACCGCGGCATCCTCTCCGCGCACGGCCGCTGGTCCCGGTTCTTCCGGAAGCTGGCGTACGTGGTGGTCGACGAGTGCCACACCTATCGCGGTGTCTTCGGCTCGCACGTGGCGTTGTTGTTGCGCCGCCTGCAACGGGTCGCGCGGTACTACGGCGCCTCGCCGGTATTTGTGCTCGCTTCGGCGACCACCGCCGAGCCCGCCGAATTCGCCGGGCGGCTCACCGGGCTGGACTGCGTGCCGGTCACCGAGGACGCTTCGCCGCGTGGTGCCCGCACGATCGCGTTGTGGGAGCCGCCGCTGCTCGACGAACTGGCAGGCGAGAACGGGGCGCCGGTCCGCCGCTCGGCCGGTGCCGAGACTTCGCGCATCCTCGCCGAAATGGTCGTCGAAGGCGCGCGGTCGCTCGCTTTTGTGCGTTCCCGCCGTGGCGCGGAACTGACTTCGCTCGGCGCCCGCCGCATCCTCGCCGAAGTCGATCCGCTGCTGCCGGAGAAGGTGGCCGCCTATCGCGCGGGCTACCTGCCGGAGGAGCGCCGGGCGCTGGAGAAGGCTCTGCTCTCCGGTGAACTGCTCGGCGTCGCCACCACGAACGCGCTCGAACTGGGCGTCGACATCGCCGGCCTGGACGCCGTGGTGCTGGCCGGTTATCCCGGCACGCTCGCCTCGTTCTGGCAGCAGGCCGGGCGCGCCGGGCGATCGGGTGACCAGGCGCTGGTGGTCTTCGTCGCCCGGGACGACCCGCTCGACACCTACCTCGTGCACCACCCGGCCGCGGTCCTGGAGCGCCCGGTGGAAACCGCCGTGCTCGACCCGGGCAACCCGTACGTGCTGGCGCCGCAACTGGCCTGCGCCGCCGCCGAGATCCCGTTGACCACCGCCGACCTGGACACCTTCGGCGGCGACGCGGCCCGCGAGGTGCTCGACGCGCTGGTCGCCGACCGCGTGCTCCGGCGCCGGTCGAGCGGCTGGTACTGGACCTCGCGGGACCGGCCGCAGCACCAGGTGGACATCCGCGGTTCCGACGGCGAGCCGATCGCCGTGGTGGAGGGCGACACCGGCCGCCTGCTCGGCACCGTCGACCCCGGCTCGGCCTGCCACACCGTGCACCCCGGCGCGCTCTACCTGCACCAGGGTTCGTCGTACGTGGTCGACGAACTGGACCTCGAAACCGGCCTGGCGATGGTGCACGCGGAGGAACCGGAGTGGAGCACCTCCGCGCGGGAGGTGGTGGACATCGCGGTGCTGGAAACGCACGAGCGGCGGGAGTTCGACGGGGTGACCGTCTGCCTCGGTGACGTGGCGGTGACCTCGCAGGTGGTCGGTTACCTGCGCCGCCTGCCGTCGGGCGCGGTGCTCGACCAGGTCGCGCTGGACCTGCCGGAGCAGGTGCTGCGCACACGGGCCGTCTGGTACACCATCGACGACGCCCTGCTCACCGGTGGGGACCGGGAAGTTGTCGGCAGGGCGCCGGGTCGCGCCGGGGTCGAGTCGGCGCGAATCCCCGGCGCCCTGCACGCCGCCGAGCACGCGGCGATCGGCCTGCTACCGCTGTTCGCTACGTGCGACCGCTGGGACATCGGCGGTGTGTCAACCGCGCTGCACGCTGACACCGGGGAGGCGACGGTGTTCGTGCACGATGGCCATCCCGGGGGTGCGGGATTCGCCGATCGCGGTTTTGCCGCGTTGGTCCCGTGGCTGGCCGCTACGCGGGAGGCGATCGTCTCCTGCGAGTGCCCGGCTGGGTGCCCGTCCTGTGTTCAGTCGCCCAAGTGCGGGAATGGGAACGAACCACTGGACAAGGCGGGGGCGGTGACCGTGCTGGATCTCGTGCTAGGGGCTGTTGGTCGTCACGAGGTCCCGCGTGGTCACGGGGTCGATCAGGCCGCCGACGGTCCGGCGACGGCCAACTGAGCACGCGCGCCGTCGAGCGCGCGGGAGAGCACGTCGTGCACGACCGCCGCGTCCGGCAGTCGCCAGCCCCAGACCTCGGGCTTGACCCGCCAGTGCACGACACCGTGCTGGAACGGGGTCGGCGGGAGCGGGATCCAGCTGTCCACGCCGTGGTAGCGGACCGACTCGCGGCCCTGCAGGCCGGCGGGGCACCCGGTGGCCGAGGCGGTGGTGAGGAACAGCCAGCGGCCGTTCGGCATCGCCACGATCGGCGCGGGCTGGCCGAGCGCGCGGAGCAGGCAGGCGGCGCGGCGGCCCAGCTCATCGTCCACCTCGACCGCGTCGACCACGGTGCCGGTGGCGACCAGGAGGCTGTACGGCGCCTCGGTCCACCAGGCGGCGACCCGGTGCGGGTGGGCACCGACCTCGTCACGCCAGTTCTGGTGCACCGGAACCGGGGTCTGCCAGTCGGGGTCCGCCCCGGCCTGGTCCGACTCCCCCACCGCCGGGTAGGTGCCCGGCAGCACCGGCCAGCCGCGCCCGGCGAGTCCGATGGCTTCGGCGCGCAGTTCGATGCGGAAGGCACCGCGCCAGCAATCCGACCAGTCTGTGTCCAACATCCCTGCCTGCTCTCCTAGCTGCTTCAACCGCGTGAGCGGCTCTGCACTCAAATAAACGGCAACTTGCAGAAGGCCGGAAGTCCCGGCGCGACGGCCGGTTCGAATGGGACGACGAACAGCAGTACCGGCCACCGGCGCACCGAAGATCGCACGAATCGCGATCCCCGCGTCGCCCGCTGTTCACCTGAAGCGGACATTTCCTCGCTATACCAACGGTTTTCGCGAACCGGACACCGTCGCGGAAGCACACAGCGACACGCATCCGCAACTAAACGTGATACCGCTCACCGCGCCTGGCCGACCGTTGCTCGTGGCCTCCGGGACCGCTCGGCCGTACGCGCGAGCAGTGGGACCGTTCACCGCTGCCGTTCGTCGCAGCCCTCAAGGTGAGCCGTCCACCGGACCGGCCCGCGCCCGGCCCGACGCGGCCGGGAACCGGCCCAGCGGCCCGGGCAGCGCGACCCGGGTCTCGACCAGCGCGTCCCACTGCTCGAGCCGGCATCCGGCCAGCTCGACGCGCATTTCCCCGGCCACCTGCCCGGCCTTCGCGCAGGCGGTCTCGGCCCCGTCCACAGCGGCTCCGGCGGCGGCCAGCGCGGCCAGGTCGGCGGCTGCCGCCGCCCGCTGCCTGGTAAGCACCACCGCGCCGAAACCGTAGAGCGCGGTGACCACCAGGACCAGCCCGGCGACCACGAACGCCGCCCAGACGGTGGCCATGCCGCGGTCACCCCGGCGCATCGGCCACCTCCGGTTCGTACACCGCGTAGGCGTGCCCGGTGAGCCGGAGCCCAGGCAGCAGCTTGGCGCCCGCCGCCACCTCGACGGTGACCGCACCGCCCTCCGGCCGCACCGCGTACTCCGCTCCGGCGGGCCCGATCTCGCGGACCGCCCGCTCCACCGACTCCGGCTGGCCGCGGGCCACCAGCCGTGCCGCCTCCCTGGCCGCGTCGGCGCAGCGGAGCTGGTCGGTCATCGCCACCAGACCGCCGACGAGCAGCAGGAAGAAGGCGGTCAGCGCACCGATGGAGACGGCGGCCTCCACGGTCACCGCCCCGCGGTCACGGCCCGTCATGGGGCAGCTCCATGGAATCCGCGACGAGCTGGGCCAGCAGCCCGGACACCGGTCCGCCGGTGACCAGGTCGAGCAGCACCAGCCCGAACGAGACGGCGACCAGCAGCACGACGACGTATTCGACGGTCGAGGAACCGGCGTCCGATCCGCCGAGCACCTTGGTCAGGGTCATGGTGGTTTCCTTTCAGGTCAGTTGAGCGGCCAGGCCGTAGAGCGCGGGCAGCACGCCCCAGCAGAGGAAGGCCGGCAGGAAGCAGAGGCCGAGCGGACCGGTGACGAGCACGCCCGCCCGTTGGGCCCTGGCCTCGGCCCGGTCAGCCACGGCCGACCGGACCCGTTCGGCCAGCCCCGCCGCCACCTCGGCCAGCGCCGAGCCGGACCGGGCCGTGCGACGGGCCGCGCGTGCCAGTTCCGCGGTGTCGGCACAGGCGCCGGCCCCGGCCCAGGCTTCGGCGGGGTCGGCACCCAGGGCGAGCAGGTCGGCTGTCGACCGCAGCGTGCTGGCCACCTCGGCGGGCGCACCGGCGGCCACCGCCCGGATCGCGACCGGCACCGGCAACCCGGCGCGCAACGCCGCGGCGAGCAGGTCCCACCCGGTCGCGAGCCGCCGGGAGTCCGCGGCGGACGGCGCCCGCGGCCGCCCGGCGGCGAATCGGGCGACCAGCACGAGGACCACCACCAGCACCGTGCCCGGCACCCCGGCGAACGCCGTCGCGACACCGACCGCGACCAGCTCGGGCAGCAGCCGTGGCCATCGGATCCGGGTCCGTTCGGTCCGTGGCTGCGGGGACCGTTCAGTTCGCAGCCCCCGGGGCCGTTCGGTTCGCGGCAGCAACCGGGGCCGTCGGGGCCCTGGCAGCACTTGGGAACGTTCGATTCGCGGCGGCAGCCGGGATGGGTCGGTTCGCAGCAGCCACCGGGGCCGTGGCAGCAACCGTGAGCGGCTCGGCCAGAGCGCGATCGCCCCGGCGCCGGCGAACAAGGCCACCGCGAGCGCGGTCACGACGGCACCCTGGTCAGCCGGGCCGTCCAGGCGATGCCCGCGGCGAGCAGGCACCCACCGGCGACGAAGACCAGCTGGCCGAACCCGGTGCTCGCCATGACGTGCAACGGCCGCGCGTCGATCGCCTCCGCCAGCCCGATGCCGAGCACCGGCACCAGGGCGAGCACCAGTGCACTGGCCCTCGGCCCCGCCATCGCGGCCTGCGCGCGCTTGGCGAACCGCACACCGCTGTCGAGGTCCCGCCGGACAGCACCCAGCACACCCGCCATCGGCAGGCCGTGCCGCTGGGCCAGCACCCAGCACCGGGCGAGCTGCTCGACGGCGCCTTCGGGCAGTCCGGGCATTTCCCGCGGCGGCGTTTCGCCGAACTGAACCGCGCCGGACACGGTTCTCACCGCCGCCGCGATCGCCGGTGGTGAATCCACCGCCGCGGCCTCCGCGGCGGCATTCGGCGGGGCACCCGCGTCGAGTTCGGCGGCCATGGTGCGCATGGCTTCGGCCATGCCTTCGGCCGCCGTTATCCGGGCCCGGTTGGCTGCCGCGGCGTTCCAGAAATACCGACCGGCGGCGGCGAGCAACAATGCCACGACCGGACCCGCCGGGCCGAGCACCAGAAATGCCGCCACCAACGCGAGCACCCCGCCGACGACCAAGGCGAGCAATCGCCACCGATCGCCGAATTCCCAGCATTTCGCTGTTCTTCTGAGCAGCCGTCGTTCAGGGGCGCGGCCGGGCCAGGTGAGCAGTGCAGCCGCGGTGAGCAGGAGGATGAGCGTCAGCATCGCGCACCTCCGGGTAAGAGGGCACGCAGGACGGGACCGTGCTCGGTCCAGCTGCCGTTTCGCCAGGCTGTCCGCACCTGCAAGCCGTCGCCACCCCGGCGGACCACCGCGATTTCGGTGAGCCGTCGGGAGTTTCCCGGCTCGCGGACCATGTGCAGCACCACGCGGATCGCCGCGGCGACCTGGCTGTGGACGGCATCGCGGGAGAGTCCGCCGAGCGCCGCCAGCGCCTCCAGCCGCGCCGGGACCTCCGCCGGTGAATTGGCGTGCAGGGTGCCCGCGCCACCCTCGTGGCCGGTGTTCAATGCGGCGAGCAGCTCGCACACCTCACGCCCGCGGACCTCGCCGACGACCAGCCTGTCCGGTCGCATGCGCAGGGCTTGGCGGATCAGGTCACGCAGGGTGACCTCACCGGCACCCTCCACGTTGGGCGGACGGGCGACGAGCCGGACGAACTGGGGGTGCGAGGGCTGGAGTTCGCCGGCGTCCTCGACGCAGACGATCCGTTCGGCGGGCGGCACCGTGCCGAGCAGGGCGGAGAGCAGGGTGCTCTTGCCCGCGCCGGTGCCGCCGGTGACCAAAAAGGCCAGTCGCGCGGAGATGACCGCGCGGAGCACGGCGGCGCCGGTCGCGCCGAAGGTGCCGAGCCGCTGTAGTTCGGCGAGGTCGTGCACCGCCGGGCGCAGCACCCGGAGGGACAGGCAGGTCCCGTCCGGGGCCAGCGGCGGGAGGACCGCGTGGAGGCGGACGCGGCCGTGCGGTCCGGCACCGGGCAACCAGCCGTCGACGAACGGCTGGGCGTCGTCGAGCCGCCTGCCCGCCGCCAACGCCAGGCGTTGCGCGAGCCGGCGAACCGCGTCCTCGTCGGCGAACGTGATGTCGGCTCGCCGGAGCCCTTCGGCACCGTCGACCCAGACTTGGGTGGGTGCGGTGACCAGGACGTCGGTCACAGCGGGGTCGTCGAGCAGCGGCTCGAGCGGCCCGGCGCCGATGAATTCGTGCCGGACGAGGCGGAGGGTCTCCAGCAACTCGTCGTGCCCGGCGATCCCGCCGGCCTCCGCACGTACAGCTTGGGCGAGGGTGATGGGGCCGGTGCCTTCGCGGGCCAGGCGCCTGCGCACCCGGTCGACCAGGTCGGTGGTCATGCGGCGGCTCCCGGGGTCCGGATGAGACTGAGGTGCTTTCGCCCGCGGTGGGCTGGGGGCGAGTGGGGGCAGGGTGGGATTGGGGCGGCGGTCTTGAGGTGTCCGAAGAGGAGTTCGGCGGTGACGGCTCGTGTTCTTGCCGCGAGGGGTGGTGAGGGTTGGGGCGGGCGATCGGCTGTGGGGTTCACGAGTGCCGGCGGGGGCTCGGCGGGGCCTGCCTTCGGGGATCGTTCCAGTGGGAACTGGGGTTTGCTTGCGGAGAGCAAGGGTGGTTTCGCGCTCGGGTGGGCGGGCTTGCGGGTGCTTCCCTGCGGTGTGCTGGTGGCGAAGTGGGGCTGGGTGGCTTTGCGCTGTTGAACTGGTGGTGCGGGAGTCCGGATTTCGGCGGTGAGGCGCTTCGGTTCGACCGCGGCTCCTGGGACTGGGTTGGAGAGCGCCATTGGTGCTGCGGTCGATCGGAGCGGATTCGGTGGGCTCGGGAGCAGGTTGGCGCGGTGGGGGGTGTGGTGTGGACAGTGCCGGTTCAGTGGGGCGGCAGAGTTGGTGGCAGCAGCGTTGGGGACAGCCGGATGGGTGGTCGCGGCGGTCGCGGCGACGTTGGTGTTGGGAGCACTGGTAGTGGTGGCAGCTGCAGCGGTAGTAGTGCTGGCAGCGCAGGTGGTAGGGGCAGCCGAGGTGACGGCGGCAGGGGTAGTGGCAGCCACGGCGGTGGCAGGGGCGGTGGCAGCGGCGGTCGCGGCAAACTTGGTGCGGGCAGGGGTGGGCGCAGCCGAGGTTGTGGCAGCGGCGGTCGCGGCAACCTTGGTGGTGTTGGCAGCACTGGTGGTTGTGGCAGCAGCGGTGGTCGTGGCGGCAGCAGCGGTGGTGTTAGGGGCAGCGCTGGTGGTAGGGGCCGAGGTGGCAGCAGCGCAGGTGGATGGGGCAGCCGAGGTGACGATGGCAGGGGTGATGGCGGTCCCGGCGGCGGCAGGGTGGGTGGCAACTCCAGCGGCGGCAGGGTGGGTGGCAGCCCCAGCGGCGGCAGGGCTAGTGGCAGCCCCGGCGGCGGCTGGGTGGATGGCAGCCCTGGCGATAGCAGGGGTAGTGGCGGCAGCCCCAGCGGCGGCTGGGTGGATGGCGGCCCCGGCGGCAGCAGGGGTAGTGGCGGCAGCCCCGGCGGCGGCAGGGGTGGCAGCCAAGGCGATGGGAAGGTTGGCGGCGGCAGGGGTGGCAGCCAAGGCGATGGGAGGGTTGGCGGCGGCAGGGGTGGCAGCCGAAGCGGCGGCGGGGGTGGCAGCCAAGGTGATGGGAGGGTTGGCAGCCGAGGCGGTGGCAGGGGTGATGACAGCCGCCGTGGGGGTGGTGGTTGGGGTGGAGTGGGTCATGGGGTGGGCTCCGCGCGGGGGGTGAGGGTGGCCAGGGCGGTGGTGGCCACGGTGGACAGGGGACCGCCGGGTTTGGGGTGGAAGTGGCCGTGTTCGATGGCTTGGGCCAGGCGGCGTTCCGAGTGCAGTTCGGCCAGTACGGGGACTTCGACGGCGGAGGCGACGTGGGAGGCCGTCAGGCCGGCGGGGGCTGGGCCCCGGACGACGAGGCGGACGTCGGCGGCGCCGGTTCTGTGGAGTTGGGTGACCACGCGCTTGGCGGCTGAGCAGGCGCGCACCTCCGGCGGCACGACCACGAGCACCAGGTCCGCGCGGGCGGCGGCTTCGGTGGAGCCGCCGTCGAGGTGGCGGGGCAGGTCGCAGACGACGAGGCGGCCGGCTCGGCGGGCCGCGTCGACCACGCCGGCGATGGCCTCGCCGCTGGGGGCCGGGGCTGTCGGGTCGGCGGACAGGAAATGCAGGCGGCCGGGGCCGTGGTTCCGATGTGGTAAGGCACTTTCCAAAGCGGACAACAGGATTCGCCCGGAATCCACGCGCAACCCGGGCCAGCGCAGGCAATCCCGGGTTTCGGCGCCGAACAGGACGTCCAGGCCGCCGCCCAGTGGATCGCAGTCGATCAGCAGGGTGTGTTCACCGGCGGCCGCGGCGGTGGTGGCGACGCCGGCGGCGAGCACGGACGCGCCCGCGCCACCGCGGCCGCCGACCACCGCGAGCACGCGTCCGCCGGGCCTGGCGGGGCCCTCGACGATTTCGGCGAAAGCCTTCAGCACAGCGGATTCGTCGTCGGGCAGGGAGTGCACCTGCCGCGCGCCGACGGCGAAGGCGCGCTGCCAGGTGCCGGGAGCGGGCGGCCCCTTGCACACCACCAGCACCCCGTCGCGCCGTGGCAGCTCCACCGGTTCGCCATCGGTGACGGCGGCTTCGTCGACCAGCACCAGCGGCGCTTCCCGCCAGCGCGCCCTGGCGGCGAACAGATCCGGTACGCACTCGGTTTCACAATTCGCGACCGCGGCGAGGCGCAGTACTTCGTCGAGCACGACCGCGTCGGCCGCGACGACGAGCGCACGATTTCCGGTCACCGTTGTCCCCCTTTTTCCGCAAAACGCTGAGGACTCCACGGTCACCCGGCGGCGGGGGCTGGACAAGCTCGAGGTTGTCCGCTGTGGACAACTCGGCGGTTGTGGACAAGTAGTGCACACCCCCGGAAACAGAGCGACCCCCGCCAGGGGGGAGGGGCGGGGGTCGCTGTAGGTCCAGCCCCGGGGGGTCGGACTGAACCGGCCCGGGTGACACCGGGCCTCACCACTGTAACCACCCGCTCAGCGCGATATCGCTGTTCAAGACGCCCACAATTCGGTAACGGAACTCCGGCGCGCCGACCCGCGCCTGTCGTGGAATTTCCGCCCGCGCCGGGGAAGGGTGCCGGGGCCACGCCTATTGTGGACCGGTGGCAGAACCCCGCTCCACGCCACCGCCACCGGTGGCCGCGTTCTTCGACCTCGACAAGACGATCATCGCCTCGTCCAGCGCGCTCGCCTTCAGCAAGCCGTTGCTCAGCCGCGGCCTGATCAACCGGCGCGCCGCGTTGAAGAGCGCGTACGCCCAGCTCGTGTTCTCCCTCTCGGGCGCGGATGCCGGCAAGACCGAGCGGATGCGGGCGGAGATTTCCGCGCTGTGCCGCGGCTGGGACGTTTCGCAGGTGCGCGCGCTGGTCGCCGAAACCCTGCACGACGTGGTCGACCCGCTGGTCTACGCCGAGGCCACCGAGCTGATCGCCGAGCACCGCGAGAAGGGCCACGACGTGATCGTGCTGTCCGCGACCGGCGAGGAGGTGGTGGCCCCGATCGCCGAGATGCTCGGTGCCACGCACAGCGTGGCCACGCGGATGCAGATCGTCGACGGCCGGTACTCCGGTGAAGTGGATTTCTACTGCTACGGCGAGAACAAGGCCGTCGCGGCGAAGCGGCTGGCCGCCGAGCGCGGGTACGACCTCGCCGCCTGCGCCGCCTACACCGACTCGAGCACCGACATCCCGCTGCTCGAAGTGGTCGGCAGCCCGCACGTGGTCAACCCGGACCGGGTGCTGCGGCGGCTGGCGGCCGAGCGCGGCTGGCCGGTGCTCGCGTTCACCCACCCCGTGCCGCTGCGCAGCCGCCTCGCCGGGCCGGCGCTCGCCGTCGGCCTCGGCGCGGTGGCCGCCGGAGCCACCTTCTACGGCCTGTCCAGGCGCCGCAAGAACCGCTCCTGACAAGTCCACCCGGATGCCATAACCGCTGGTAGCGCAGGGTGCCCGGGTCACTTGATCGGGCCTCTGTAACGGTGCACCCGATCGCGCCCTTGAAGTGACCGGCATCACTGGCGTACAAAGTGAGTGCGGACATCTTGTCGGCCAGGGACGAGGCGAAGAGAAGCCCCGCTCCACCCCGAAAGAACTCCGTGCGCGGACTCCGGGCACCCACGCGCAGCACGCCGCGGGAGGCTTGTCGTCTAGGGATTGCGTACCGGGACGCCGGACGCCGAGTCCAGGTAGGTACGACTGGAGTTGCACGCTTGGTAACCCAGCAGTCCGCGCGAGCAGGCGGCGCCGATTCGTCGGCGCCGCCTGCAGCACGTTCGGGGCCCGAAATTCATGACACGCCGAAATCACGGTGTGAGCGCTGCGTACGCCGAACGGCACAGCGGGTCGTTGACCTGCGCTGCTTCGGTTAGTAGCTTCCCGGTGCCGGTCCCAACAGGTGAGTCGCCCACGCCTTGCCGGCTGTACCTGTCCGCCAAGCAGAACAGAACAGGGAGGCCGACGTGAGGATCGCACGCCCGCGGAACCACCCCCGGAGGAAACATGCGTTCGCCGCGTCGCTGGCCGCGTTGCTCGCCACCACCGGGGTCGCCGGAGCGGTCCCCGCTTCCGCGATGAACCCGGGAGCGGTGCGGGACGAGGCACAGCAGTCGCTCGCGGCGATGACCCTGGAGCAGAAGGTCGGCCAGTTGTTCGTCGCCGACGTCTTCGGCAAGTCGGCCGACGAGGTGCACCCGAGCAACCAGAACAAGTACGGCGTCGGCACCCCGGCCGAGGTGGTGCAGAAGTTCGGCGTCGGCGGGGTCATCTACTTCAACAACGCCGGGACCGACAACATCGACGACCCGGTCCAGCTGGCGAAGTTCTCCAACGGCCTGCAGCGGGCCGCGATGAACTCCGGCGCCCGGCTGCCGCTGATCCTCTCGATCGACCAGGAGGGCGGCCGGGTCACCCGCCTCGGCAAGCCGGCCACCGAGTTCCCCAGCAGCATGGCCGTCGGCGCCGGCCGCAGCGCCGAAGACGCCCGGCGCCTGGCCACCGTCAACGGCCAGGAGCTGCGGGCGGTGGGCATCTCGCAGAACTTCGCGCCGGACGCGGACATCAACTCCAACCACCTCAACCCGGTGATCGGCTCGCGCTCGTTCTCGTCCGACCCGGCGCTGGCCAGCTCGCTGGTCACCGCGGAGATCGACGGCTACCAGCGCTCCGGCCGCGCGACCGAGACGGTGTCCACCGCCGCCAAGCACTTCCCCGGCCACGGTGACGCCGCCGAGGACAGCCACACCGGGCTGCCCGTGATCAAGCGCACCGAGCAGGAGTGGCGGGAGATCGACCTGCCGCCGTTCCGGGCCGCGATCGACGCCGGGGCCGACTCGATCATGACCGCGCACATCACCGTGCCGAGCCTGGACCCGTCCGGCAACCCGGCGACGCTGTCCAAGCCGATCATGGGCGACCTGCTGCGCGGTGAACTCGGCTACCGCGGGGTGGTGGTCACCGACTCGCTGCAGATGGCGGGCGTGCGCAAGCTGCACCCGGACAGCGAGATCCCGGTGCTGGCGCTGGAGGCAGGCGTCGACCAGATGCTCATGCCGCCGGACCTCGAAGTGGCGATCAACGGGGTGCTCGACGCGGTGAAGAGCGGCCGCATCAGCGAGAACCGGATCAACGAGAGCGTCATCCGGATCCTCAAGCTGAAGCTCAAGCGCGGGGTGTTCGCCAAGCCGATGGCCGACGTGAACGCGGTCAAGAACAAGGTGGGCACGCCGCGGCACCTGGCCGACGTGCAGGCGCTGACCGATCGCACCACCACCGTGCTGCGCGACGACGCGCACCTGCTGCCGCTGGCCAACCCGGGCAAGGTGCTGGTCACCGGCTGGAACCGGCCGGACTACCCCGGCTACGGCGCCGAACCGGTCGCCGCGCTGGCCAAGGCGCTGGGCGCCACCGGCCTGTCCACCGGCACCGGCTCGAACCCGGACACCGTGGCGAAGGCGGTCGAGGCCGCGAAGACCGCGGACACCGTGGTCGTGCTGACCAACGGCCTGCGCACCAGCCCCAACCAGGTCAACCTGGTCAAGGCGCTGCGGGCCACCGGCAAGCCGGTGCTCGCGGTGGCGGTGCAGGAACCGTACGACCCCGGTTACGCGGACGTGCCGACCTGGGCGGTCACCTACGACTGGCGCGAGGTCACGATGAACTCGCTGGCGAAGGTGCTCAAGGGCGAGATCGCGCCGCGGGGCAAGCTGCCGGTGAACATCCCGGCAGCCAGCGGTGAGGTGCTGTTCCCCTTCGGCCACGGACTGAGCTGGTAACGCCATGGGCTTCACCCGGAGGCGCCTGCTCGGCGGCGCCGCGGCGGCTTCACTGCTGACCGCGGGCAGCGCGAGCGCGCAGGAGACCAGGACGCGGCCCACCGTGCTGACCGGCGCGGACCAGCTGGCCAGGCAGGGCTGGCAGCAGCTGGCCGGGCGCAAGCTCGGCGTGCTGTCCAATCCGACCGGCGTGCTGGCGAACCTGGAGCACACGGTGGACTCGATGGTGGCGGCGGGCGTCAAGCCGGTGGCCGTGTTCGGGCCGGAGCACGGCTTCCGCGGCAGCGCGCAGGCCGGTGGGTCCGAGGGCGACTACGTGGACCCGCGCACCGGCGTCCCGGTGTACGACGCGTACGGCGCCGACGCCACCAAGCTGGCCGGAATGCTGACCAAGGCGGGGGTGGACACCGTGGTGTTCGACATCGCCGACGTCGGCGCCCGTTTCTACACCTACATCTGGTCCATGTACACCGCGATGGTGGCCGCCGCGAAGACCGGTGCCGCGTTCGTCGTGCTGGACCGGCCGAACCCGCTCGGCGGGCGGGCGCACGGGCCGATGCTGGACCCGGCGTTCGCCTCGGGCATCGGGCGCAAGCCGATCGTGCAGCAGCACGGCATGACCGTCGGCGAGCTGGCCCGGTTCTTCGCGGGCGAGTTCCTGCCGGCTGAGGGCGTGCAGCTGCCGAAGCTGGAGATCGTCCAGGTGAAGGGCTGGCGCCGGGACACCTTCTTCGCCGGAACGGGTCTGCTGTGGACCCCGCCCAGCCCGAACATGCCCACGCCGGACACCGCGCTGGCGTACCCGGGCACCGGGCTGTTCGAAGGTACGGTGTTCTCGGAGGGCCGTGGCACGACCCGGCCGTTCGAGATGGTCGGCGCGCCCGAACTGGACTGGCGCTGGCGGGCGGCGCTCGAGGAGCTGGACCTGCCGGGTGCGCGGTTCCGCGAGAACTACTTCGTGCCCACGTTCAGCAAGTTCGTCGGCAAGACCTGCGGTGGGGTGCAGCTGACCGTCACCGACGCGCGGTCGTTCGACGCGATCCGCACCGGCGTCGCGATGCTGGTCACCGCGAAGAAGACGCACCCGGACCTGTTCGCCTGGCGGCCGGACAACTTCATCGACAAGCTCTCCGGTTCCACGCGGCTGCGGACGATGGTCGACGCCGGGGCGGGCGTGGACGAGGTCGTCGGGGCGTGGCAGGGCGAGCTGGCGGACTTCGACCGCAGGCGGCGGCAGTACCTGCTCTACAGATGAAGAGGGGACACATGAAGCTGGGCGCGCTGATCGCGATCGCGGCGGTCACCATGGCGGGCATGACCTCGAGCGTGGCCGCCGCCGAGAGCCAGCCCGCGGCGGGCCGGTTCGACCGGCCGCAGCCCGGCTTCGCCCCGCCGGGCACCGCCCTGCGCCCGGCCACCCCGGAGGAGGCCGGGCTCGACCCGGCCCCGCTGCTGGCGGCCGAGCAGCGGATCGACGCCTGGACCCGGCCGGACGCCACCGGCCACCCGCTGTTCGCCGGTGCGGTGGGCCTGCAGGTCCACGACGGTCAGGTGGTCAACACGCACACCGCCGGGTTCGCCCTGCGCTACGCCGACGCCGCCGGTACCGAACTGCCCGCCGGGCAGCAGGTGCCGATGCGGATGGACACCATCTTCGACCTCGCCTCGATCTCGAAGCTGTTCACCTCGCTCGCGGTGATGCAACTGGTGGAACGCGGTCAGGTGGACGTCGACGAGCCGGTGCGCACCTACCTGCCGGAGTTCGGCGTGAACGGCAAGGCCGGCATCACCGTCGTGCAGCTGCTCACGCACACCTCCGGGCTGGAGCCGTTCCTGCCGCTGTGGCGCGACTGGCCGGACAAGGCCGCGCGCCTCAAAGCGGTGATGGACGTCAAGCCGAAGTACGAACCGGGCAGCACCTACGAGTACTCCGACCTGAACCTGATCACGCTGGGCGTGCTGGTCGAACGGCTCACCGGGCAGCCGCTGGACGTGCGGGTGCGCGAGGGCATCACCGAACCGCTGGGCATGGTGGACACCGGCTACAACCCGCCGGCCGGGAAGCTGGACCGGATCGCCGCGACGGAGTTCATGGCGGTGCCGGACCGGGGCCTGGTCCGCGGCCAGGTGCACGACGAGAACGCCTGGTCGCTGGGCGGGGTCGCCGGGCACGCCGGGGTGTTCTCCACCGCCGCCGACCTGGCCCGGCTGGGGCAGGCGATCCTGAACGGCGGTGCCTACGGCGGCAACCGGATCCTGCGCGAGGACAGCGTCCGCCAGATGCTGACCGACTACAACCAGGACTTCCCCGGTGACGCCCACGGGCTGGGCTTCGAGCTGGACCAGCTCTGGTACATGGGCGGGCTGACCTCGCCTGCCACCGCCGGGCACACCGGGTTCACCGGCACCTCGCTGGTGATCGACCCGCTGTCCCGCTCGATCGCCGTCCTGCTGACCAACCGGGTGCACCCGACCCGGAACTGGGGTTCGATCAACGTGGCCAGGGAGGCCTGGGCGACCGGGCTGTCGCGGGCGCTGGCGGTGCCGCCGAAGCACGGGCCGGACGCGTGGGTGTCGCAAATCGGCAACCAGTCCACGGCCACCCTCACCACGGCACCGCTCACCGTCGGTGACCGCCCGCTGAGGGTGACCTTCGACACCTTCGTCGACACCGAGACGACCGATCAGCTGGTGCTGGAGTCCTCGGTGGACGGGACAACCTGGCAGCCGGTGTCACTCCGGGCCGCCGGTCCCGGTGCGCCCGGCGGGGCGGTGACAGCGCTGTCGGGCACCGGCCACCGAGCTTGGTGGACCGTCTCCGCGCTGCTCCCCCCGCGTGGAAAAGTGGCCCTGCGCTGGCGTTACAGCACGGACAAGGCGTACACGGCCCGCGGCGTGCTCTTGGACGGCGTTAAGGCCGTTGTGTCCGGTAACACGGTCCTCGACCTGGAACGCGCGCCGGGAGCTGTAACGCCCGAGGGATGGCAGTTGCGTAATCGCTGAGTCACCAAGCGCTCATTGAACAAGCGCCAAGTTGTTGAATCTTCTACGACAAGTCACAACATCGTTACCCGTTTGGGCCAATCACCACAGATAGTTTCACTGGGTGTAGCAAGTTGCGAAGTTGTTAACAAGTGAACGTTAACATCTTCGACCTGGTTAGCGACTTTCACAGCAACCAAGCATGAGCTGCCCGACCAGGAGACACCGTCGGGTGGCACTCTCCTTCGAAGGGTGTGGGTTGCCTTGTCGCAGATTCCTACGGTTAGTAAGTTTCCCACGGTGACCAACCCCGAGCCCGTCGCGGACTCCGCGCCGGAAGCACCCGCCGTGGTGCGGGAATCCGAGGCCAGCCCGCTGGTCCGGATCCGGTCGCTGCTGCCCGGCCTGGCCAGAGCGGAGCAGCGCGTGGCCAAAGTCGTGCTCGACGACCCCTCCAGCGTCGCCAGACGCAGCATCACCGAGGTGGCGCTGGCGGCCAACACCAGCGAGACCACGGTGACCCGGTTCTGCAAGGCCATCGGCGTCGGCGGCTACCCGCAGCTGCGCATCGCGCTGGCCGCGGACACCGCGCGCACCGAGGCCCGCTCCAGCCGCAACCTCGGCGGCGAGATCGGCCCGGACGACGACCTGGCCGCGGTGATCGGCAAGGTCAGCTTCGCCGACGCCCGCGCCGTCGAGGAGACCGCCGACCAGCTCGACGTGGCCGCCCTGCAGCGGGTGATCGAGCTGATCGCCGGCGCCGGCCGGGTGGACGTCTACGGCGTCGGCGCCAGCGCCTTCGTCGCCGCCGACCTGCAGCAGAAGCTGCACCGCATCGGCCGGGTCAGCTTCGCCTGGTCCGACACGCACATCATGCTGACCTCGGCCGCGGTGCTCAAACCCGGCGACGTCGCGGTCGGCATCTCGCACACCGGCGCCACCACCGACACCGTGGAAGCGCTGCGCGTGGCCCGTGAGCACGGCGCCATCACCGTCGCGCTGACCAACTTCCCCCGCTCCCCGATCACCGAGGTGGCCGACCACGTGCTCACCACCGCGGCCAGGGAGACCACCTTCCGCTCGGGGGCCACGGCCAGCCGGATCGCCCAGCTCACCGTCATCGACTGCATGTTCATCGGCGTGGCGCAGCGGCACATGGACGCCGCGGTGTCCGCGCTCGACGCCACCCGCGACGCCGTCGGCCACCACCGGCTCGGCGTCCGGCCGGACGGCCGCCGCCGGCCAAGGGAGACCGGGAAATGAGTGATGTGAAGGTGAAGGACACCGTTCGGCCGCTGGTCGGCCTGCGCCGCCAGGTGGTCCACGTGGACTCCCCGACGGAGCAGCGGAACCCCCGCACGATGGACATCGACCTGATGTCGACCGTGGGCATCCTCGGGGCGCTCAACGCCGAGGACAAGCTGGTCCCGGACGCGGTCAACGCGGTCCTGCCGCAGCTCGCCCGCGCCGTGGACTTCGCGGTGGAAGCCCTGCGGGCCGGGCGCCGCGTGCACTACGTCGGGGCCGGGACCTCCGGCAGGCTCGCCACGCTCGACGCGGCCGAACTCGTTCCGACCTTCAACGTGCCCGACGACTGGTTCGTCGCGCACCACGCCGGTGGGCCTCGTGCCCTGCGGCAGGCCGTGGAGAACGCCGAGGACGACGACGCCGCCGGTGCCGCCGAACTCCGCGAGTCGGTGCAGCCGGGCGACTTCGTGCTCGGCCTCACCGCCTCCGGGCGCACCCCGTACGTGCTCGGCGCGCTCGCGGCCGCGTCGGAGGCCGGCTGCCGGACGGCGCTGGTCTCGGGCAACCCGCGGTCGCAGAACGTGCCGGGGGTGGACGTGCTGATCGCGGTGGACACCGGGCCGGAGGCCATCGCCGGCTCCACCCGGATGAAGGCGGGCAGCGCGCAGAAGATCATCCTGACCGCGTTCTCCACCGCCACGATGATCAAGCTCGGCCGGACCTACTCGAACCTGATGGTCAGCATGCGGGCGACGAACGCGAAGCTGCGCGGCCGCAACGTGCGCATCCTGCGCGAGGCCACCGGGATGAGCGAGCAGGACTGCTCCGACGCGCTGGCCGAGTCCGGGGACGACCTCAAGGTGGCGCTGGTGCACCTGCTGTCCGGAGTGGACACCGCGACGGCGGGCAAGGCGCTGGACGCCAACCAGGGGCACGTGCGCAACGCCTTGGCGTCGCTGCACATGCGCGCCTCCTAGGGGCCGGCGGAATCCGCGATGCCGGTGGCTTCCCGCGCCCCGGTTTCGTAGCTCTGGCAGCAGAACAGCAACCACTCGCGCACACCGTCCGGCTCGCCCGAGGCGAACGCCTCGGCGGCCGCGGTGTACTTCCGCACGTGCCGGAAGCAGGCGACCTCGGGCACGGTGAGCGCCTTCGGGTCCAGTCCGGAGGCCACCATCGCCAGCCGCGCGGCGGCCCTGGCGAGCACCCCGTCCGCGGTGCCGAACGGCCGCAGCGCGAGCAGTTCACCGTGCACCACCGCGGTGAGCACCGGGCCGGGCACCGAGGTGGCCCCGGTGACCAGCTGCGCGAGCAGGTCGAGGCGCCCGGCGGTGCCCTGGCGCGGCCTGCCGAGCGAATCGGCGTCGGCGGTCAGGTCGGCGGCGGCCAGCACGTGCAGCTTCGCCAGCGCCTGCAGCGGTGCCCGGCGCCAGACCGGCAGCAGGGCTTCCGCCGCCTCGGCCGCGCGCAGCGATCCGGCGAGCACCGGGTCGCTGACCGAACCCTCGGCGGGGATGTCGGGGTCACCGCCGTCGATCCCGGCCGACGCGCGGGCGGCGCGGACCGAGGCTTCGGCGGCGGTCGCGGCGCCCGCGCGCAGGTTGGCCGGGTGGCGGTGCACGGCGAACACGGCGTCCTGGGCGGACTTCACCGCGGCGGCGACGCCGTCGAGGTCCAGCAGCGGGGCGAGCGGATCGGTCACGCGTCCAGCACCTGCCCGCTCCGCGAGACCACCGGCGGCTGCGAGGACCACGGGAAGTTGATCCACTTGTCCGTCCGCCGCCACACGTAGTCGCAGCTGACCTCCGAGTGCGGCTTTTCGTAGACCACCGCGCAGCGCACCTCGGCCACGTGGTCGGCGCAGAAGTCGCGGACCAGCTTGAGCGTGGCGCCGGTGTCGGCGACGTCGTCGGCGATCAGCACCTTCTTCTGCGTCAGGTCGACCACGTTCGGCACCGGCGGCAGCATCACCGGCAGGTCCAGGCGCTGGTCGACGCCGGTGTAGAACTCCACGTTCATCACGTGCAGGTTCTTCACGTCCAGCGCGTACCCGAGCGCGCCGGCGACGAAGAGCCCACCGCGGGCGATGGACAGGATGAGGTCGGGGTCGTACCCGTCACCGGCGACCTCCTCGGCCAGCTCCCGGCTCGCCGCACCGAACAGTTCCCAGGTCAGCTCTTCGCGTTCTGCCACCGCTGGAGCATAGGCACAGGCCAAGTGGACTGCTGGATTTGGGTGAAAATGGCTCTGTGCCGAGGCCACTTGGCTTTCGTAGGTTGACTCCGTGATCAACGAATGGACCCGCTGCCCCACGCTCATCGGCAAGCACGTGCGCCTCGAACCGCTCACCACCGACCACGCCGCCGGGCTCCGCGAAGCGGGCGCCGACCCAGTGGTCTGGACCTGGTTGAGCGGGTTCCAGCCGCGGACCGACGCCGAAGCCGAAGCGATGGTCGCCGAGGTGCTCGCCGAACCGGACCGCGTCGCCTTCGCGCAGGTCGACCAGCGGACCGGGGCCGTCGCCGGTACCACCTCCTACTACGGGATCGTGGCCAAGCACCGGATCCTGAGCATCGGGCACACCTGGCTCGGCCGGCCGTGGCAGCGCACCGCGGTGAACACCGAGGCCAAGTTCCTGTTGCTGCAGCACGCTTTCGACGAGATCGGCGCGAACAGGGTGGCCTGGGAGACCGACATCAACAACCAGCAGTCGCAGCGCGCGATCGAACGGCTCGGCGCGGTGCGCGAGGGCGTGCAGCGCGGGCACCGGATCCGCAAGGACGGCTCGATCCGGGACACCGTGCTGTATTCCGTCACCAAACCGGAATGGCCGTTCGTGCGCGACCGGTTGGCCGCTCGGCTGGGCTGAGGCACCGTTCGTCCGCGTCCAGCGGTCAAGCTGCGGACCAGCCGGTCCACTGGCTCGTGTGTAACCTCGGAGCAACCTTTTACTTCGGGTACCAACGTCGCTACGGTGCCCTTCCGGGGTAGCCCAGGATTCGCGAATCAGGAGGCAGCGCACCATGACCGAGCAGTCGCCGGCGCTCGACAATCTGCTCAACGAGAGCCGGACCTTCCCGCCAAGCGACGAATTCGCCGCCCAGGCCAACGCGACCGCCGACCTCTACGCCGAAGCCGACGCCGATCGCGAGGCGTTCTGGGCCAAGCAGGCCGAACGGCTGCACTGGGAGACCCGGTGGACGCAGGTGCTCGACTGGTCCGGCGCCCCGTTCGCCAAGTGGTTCGTCGGCGGCAAGCTGAACGTCGCCTACAACTGCGTGGACCGGCACGTCGACGACGGCCACGGCGACCAGGTCGCCATCCACTGGGTCGGCGAGCCGGGTGACACCAGGGACCTGACCTACGCCGACCTCAAGCGCGAGGTCTCCAAGGCCGCCAACGCCCTGTCCTCGCTCGGGCTGGTCGCGGGCGACCGGGTGGCGATCCAGCTGCAGATGGTGCCCGAAGCGATCATCGCGATGCTCGCCTGCGCCCGCCTCGGGGTGCTGCACAGCGTGGTGTTCGGTGGTTTCTCCCCCGCCGCGCTGCGATCCAGGGTGGACGATGCGCAGGCACGCGTGGTGATCACCTCCGACGGCCAGTTCCGCCGCGGCAAGGCGGCGCCGATGAAGGCCAACGTCGACGAGGCGCTCGAGGGCGCGGAGTCGGTGGAGAAGGTCATCGTCGTCAAGCGCACCGGCGACCAGCTCGACGGCGAGGTGCCGTGGACCGACGGCCGTGACGTGTGGTGGCACGACCTGGTCGACGCGCAGTCCGACGAGCACACCCCGGAAGCCTTCGACGCCGAGCACCCGCTGTTCATCCTCTACACCTCCGGCACCACCGGGAAGCCGAAGGGCATCCTGCACACCTCGGGCGGTTACCTGACCCAGGCCGCGTACACGCACCACAACGTGTTCGACCACAAGCCGGGCAAGGACGTCTACTGGTGCACCGCCGACATCGGCTGGGTCACCGGGCACAGCTACATCGTCTACGGGCCGCTGGCGAACCGCGCCACGCAGGTGGTCTACGAGGGCACGCCGAACACCCCGCACGAGGGCAGGCACTGGGAGATCATCCAGCAGTACAAGGTCTCCATCTACTACACCGCGCCCACGCTGATCCGCACGTTCATGAAGTGGGGCAAGGAGATCCCGGAGAAGTACGACCTGTCCTCGCTGCGCGTGCTGGGCAGCGTCGGCGAGCCGATCAACCCGGAGGCGTGGATCTGGTACCGGGAGAACATCGGCGCGGGCAAGGCGCCGGTGGTGGACACCTGGTGGCAGACCGAGACCGGCACGATCATGATCTCGCCGCTGCCGGGCGTCACCGAGGCCAAGCCGGGTTCGGCGCAGCGCGCGCTGCCGGGCATCTCCGCGAAGGTGGTCGACGACCAGGCCAACGAGGTCGGCCACGGCGGTGGCGGTTACCTGGTGCTGGACAAGCCGTGGCCGTCGATGCTGCGCGGGATCTGGGGCGACAACGACCGCTACCGCGACACCTACTGGTCGCGCTTCGCCGACCAGGGCTTCTACTTCGCCGGTGACGGGGCGAAGTACGACGGCGACGGCGACATCTGGCTGCTGGGCCGGGTGGACGACGTGATGAACGTGTCCGGGCACCGGATCTCCACCACCGAGGTCGAGTCGGCGCTGGTGTCGCACCCGACGGTGGCCGAGGCGGCGGTGGTCGGCGCCTCCGACCCGACCACCGGCCAGGGCATCGTGGCGTTCGTGATCCTGCGCGGCGGCGTGGCGCAGGACGAGGCCAAGGGCGAGGAGGCGATCACCGCGCTGCGCAACCACGTGGCGAAGGAGATCGGCCCGATCGCCAAGCCGCGCCAGATCATGGTCGTGCCCGAGCTGCCGAAGACCCGGTCCGGCAAGATCATGCGCCGCCTGCTGCGTGACGTGGCGGAGAACCGGCAGGTCGGCGACGTGACCACGCTGGCCGACTCGTCGGTGATGGACCTGATCTCCTCCGGCCTCAACTCCGGCAAGTCCGAGGAGTAACCCCGGTTCCACCCGCGTGCCGGGGGCGGTCACACTGGACCACCCCCGGCGCGCGGTGATCGAACGCATGTTCTAAGCTGTCGCGCTGGGAGAACCCATCTATGCGGCAAGGAGACAAGACCTGCGATGACCGTGGATGCCTTGACAGAACCCGAGGCGCCGGCCGCGGCGCCGGAGCCGGTCGCCGAGAACGGCCAGGCTGATGCTCCCGAGACGCCCGCCACCGAGGAGGCCAAGCCCAAGCGCGGCCGCCCGAAGGGCCCGACCACCGCCAAGAAGACCAGGACCGTCGAGCTGACGCTGACCGTCACCGGCACCGCCGACGGCGAATGGCAGGCGGAACTCAAGCACGGCAGCAAGTGGATCGCCCGCGGCATCGAGGTCCCGGCGGCCGCGGTGTCCCGCGCGGCCAAGGAGCTGCACGAGGAGCTGTCCGGCCCGATCGACGAGGTCATCAACGCCGCTCGCGAGCAGCAGCAGGCGAAGGTGGCCCAGCTCGAAGCCGAGCTGGAAGAGGCCAAGAAGGCCCTCGCGGAACTCGAGCAGTAAACCTGCTCCAGCAGGGATCGGGGCTGTCGCGACCAATCGCGGCAGCCCCGATTTCGTTCAGGTGCTCAGCGGAGCCCGCCACGGCAGCGGTGACTTGAACTCCAGCCAGTGGCTGTCCACCACCGCCACGACGGTGTGCGGCACGTCCCGCGGGTGCACCACGGTCTCCCCGGGCGCCAGCCGGACCTCGCGGCCGCCGACGGTGCCGCGCAGTTCACCCGAAAGCAGGTAGATGGTGCTGTCGTGGTCGTGCCGGTGCTCCGGCGAACCGACTCCCGCCGGATACCGGATTTCGTAGAGCAGCCCGGAATCCAGGCTCTCCCTGGTGCGGAAGGTGCCGGTGCCGCCGACCAGCGGCTGCCCCTCCACAGTGGACAACTCCTGCCAGTCGCTCATGACCGCGTCCTCGGCTCGTGCTTGACCGGGAAGTTCACCGAACGCGCGATGAAGCACTTCGAATGCGCGACCTCGTGCAGTTCCTCCGCGGCCGCCACCATGCCGGGCTCGGCCACGGTGACCACCGGTCGCAGGGTGACCTCGCGGAACTGCCCGCCGCCGTCGGGGCTCTCCACCATCACCCCGTCCGCCTCGTCGGTGTAGCCGGTGATCACCACCTTGCGGGCGGCGGCCAGCGCGAGCACCCAGAGCATGTGGCACTCCGACAGCGACGCGACCAGCAGTTCCTCGGGGTTCCAGCGGGTGCGGTCACCGAGGAAGGCCGGGTCGGACGAGCCGGCCAGCAGCGGTTTGCCCGGGATGTAGACGTCGTGCGCCCGCGAGTAGTCGCGGTAGCGGGCGGTGCCCTCGCCCCGGTTCCCCGTCCAGGTGACGGTCGTGGCGTAGCGGTGTTCCTTCATTTGGCTCACGTCCTCCAGTGCCGTGGCATGTACTATTCGTATACAGGTCGTATACAAACTCTGAGGGGGATGGATGGCCGCGCGATCGGGCCGCGAGCGGGCCTACGAGTTCCTGAAGGGCTCGGTGCTGCCGGATCCCGAAGCGCAGGGCCAGTTCATCAGCGAACAGGACCTGGCGACCAGGATCGGCGTCTCGCGCACCCCGATCCGCGAGGCGTTGCTGATGCTCGCCGCCGAGGACCTCGTCCAGCTCGTGCCCAACCGCGGTGCCTACATCGCCCCGCTCACCGGCCGCGACCTGTCCGAGCTGATCGAGCTGCGCGGCATGATGGAGCGCTTCGCCGCGGAGAAGACGATCGCCGGTGGTGGCGCGCCGGTCGAGCCGATGCGCGCCACCCTGCGGCAGCAGTCCGAATTGGACGATCCGGCGCAGGCCCGCGAATTCATCGAGCTGGACACGGTTTTCCACACGCTGCTGATCGACGCCGCCGGGAACGCCATGCTCAGCAAGGCCTACGCCGGGCTGCGCGACCGGCAGTTGCGGGCCGGGCTGGTCGCGTTGTTCGCCTGCCCGAACCGCCAGCTCACCGTCTGCGAGGAGCACCGGGCGATCGTCGACGGCCTGGCGGCCGGGGACCTCGCCGCCACGCACGCCGCCATCGACCACCACCTCGGCACCACCCTCAAGCTTCAGTTGACCAGCTGATCGGCCTGCGCCCGCGGCTCGTACTCCGCCGGGTCGGGGTCGCGGCCGAGCAGCACGCCGATGACCGTGACGATCGCGGTGACCAGCACGTAGGCGGCGATCGCCAGCCAGGTGCCGAACCCGGCGAACAAGGCGGTGAACAGCAGCGGCGCCAGCGCCCCGCCGACCACGCCGGCCAGGGTGTAACCGAGTGAGCTGCCGGTGTACCGCAGGCGCGGCGAGAACTGCTCGGTGACCAGCGCGGCCTGCGGGCCGTACAACAGCGCGTGGATCACCAGCGCCAGCACGATGCCGACCACCACCGCGGCGTACGAGCCACCGCTGACCATCGGGAAGAAGACGAACGGCCAGATCCCGGCGGCGATGGTGCCTGCCAGGTACAGCTTGCGGCGGTTGACCCGGTCGGACAGCGCGCCGGCGGCCGGGATCAGCACCAGCTGGCAGGCCGAGCCGATCATCACCGCGGTCAGCCCCTCCCCACGCGACATGCCCAGTTCCTGCGTCATGTAGGTCAGCACGAAGACGGTGAACAACGCGTACAGCACGTCGGGGCAGACGCGGATCAGCACGGCGGCGACCAGCGCGCGGCGTTCGTGCTTGAACACCTCGGAGATCGGCGCCTCCGGCCGGTCACCCTTCTCGGCGATCTGCTTGAACACCGGGGTTTCCTCCAGCTTCAGCCGGATCCACAGCCCGAAGAGGACGAGCACACCGGAGAGCAGGAAGGCGACCCGCCAGCCCCACGAGTCGAACTGCGCCTCGGTCAGCAGCACGGCGAGCAGCGCGAGCACCCCGTTGGCGAGCAGGTTGCCCGCGGGCGGGCCGACCTGCGCGGCGGAGGCCCAGAACCCGCGTTTGCGCGGGTCACCGAATTCGCTGGAGAGCAGGACCGCACCACCCCACTCGCCGCCGATGCCGACGCCCTGGGCGAAGCGGAGCGCGACCAGCAGCACCGCGGCGAGCCCGCCGATGCTCTCGTAGGTGGGCAGCACGCCGATCAGGAAGGTGGCGACGCCGGTCAGGATCAGCGTGAACACCAGCACGCGCTTGCGGCCGATCACGTCGCCGAGCCTGCCGAAGACAAAACCGCCGAGCGGGCGGGCCAGGTAACCGACGGCGTAGGTGGAAAAGGCCGCCATGGTGCCCGCCAGCTTGTCACCGGCGGGGAAGAACAAGTCGCCGAAGAGCGTCGCCGCGGCGACCGAGTAGGCGGCGAAGTCGTACCACTCCAGTGCCGTTCCGGACAGGCTCGCCGCGAAGGCGCGCCGCAGCGAGCGGCCGTCCACCTGTTCTTGTGCAGTCATCGCTCACACCCCGTTTGGCTGTTGTGCCGAGTTGCGGTAATACTGGTTGTATACATCTTGCATGCGCAAGCCCCAATAAAGAAATCCCAGGTCAGGAGGTCCGATGCCGGAGTACCCACGGCTCAGCTTCACCCTGCCGGACGGCAGCGAGGTGCACACGGACGTGCACACGCTGCTCAACGCGGGTTACGCCGGCCGCAGCCAGGACGACGTCGCCGCGCACGTGGCGGAGCTGGCCGAACTGGGCGTGCCCGCGCCGTCGACCACACCCGCGCTGTACCCGGTGGCGCCCTACCTGGCCAGCCAGGCCGACGAGGTGCCGGTGCAGCACGACCGCACCTCGGGTGAGGCGGAATGGGCACTGGTGATCACCGGCCCGGCACCGGAGGACGTGCTGCTGACCGCGGCCTGCGACCACACCGACCGCGCGCTCGAGGTGCACGGGGTGGCGTGGAGCAAGAACGCGAGCCCGGACGTGCTGGCGCGCCGGGCGTGGCGCCTGGTCGACGTCGAGGACCGGCTGGACGACCTCGTGCTGCGCGCCTGGGCGGACGGGGTGGAGATCCAGCACGGGAAGCTGGCGGAACTGCTGACGCCGGGGTACTGGCTGGACGTGCTGCGCTCACGCGGCTGGTACGAACCGGGCGTGGTGCTGATCTCCGGCACCATCCCGATGCACCACGGGGTGAACCAGTTCGCCTCGTCGTGGCGGGTGGAACTCGGCGACCCGGCCACCGGGAACACCATCGACCTGAGCTACCGGGTCCGCCCGCTGCCCGACCCGATCGGCTGAGCGCGGCTCAGCGCGGTGGGTACTGCGGCGGCGGGTACCCCTGTTGCCGGGGATGTCCCTGCTGTTGCGGATATCCCTGCTGCTGCGGGTACCACTGCGGCTGGCCGTACCCCTGCGGCGGGGTCGCGTAACCCTGCGGCGGTGCGGGCGGGTGGCCCTGCGGGCCCGGAGGCAGCTGCCCCGGCGGCGGACCGGGGAACTGCCCGGGCGGCGGCCCGGCGGGGCGCTTCTTCCGGAACTGGCTGATCGTCCAGAAGCCACCGCCGACCAGCATCACCACGCCGCCGCCGAGCAGCAGCCACCCGGTCCGCGTGTTGTCCCCGCGCTGCTCCTCCATCGACCGCTCGGTGGAGGAGCCACCGCGGCGGGAGGACTCGACGCAGGTGTCGCCGGCCTCCATGGTCCGGCTGCCGCACTTCACCGAATCGTCGCTGAGGGTCACGATGCCGCCGATCAGCAGGAACACGCCCACCACGGTGGTCAGCACGGCGTAGATCTTGTCCCGCAAGACTCCCCCTCAGCGACGAAAGCGGCTCCCATCCTCCCACGCTCAGCGCACGCCCGACATCAACTTCCGGATGAACGGCGCGCCCAGCACCAGCAGCACGCCGATGCCGATGCAGATCGCGCCGAGGGTGCCGAAGTACGGCACCTCGTTGTCCGGGCTGTAGAACCGCGCCAGCCAGCCGGACAGCGCCGTGCCCAGCGCCACGGACAGGTAGTTCAGCGCCACCATCTGGGTGGGGAACGCCTCCGGTGCCAGCTTCGTCGACAGCGACAGCCCCACCGGTGACAGGCTCAGCTCGGCCAGCGTCACCACCAGGATGATGCCGACCAGCGCGAGCAGCGGGGTCGACGCCGGGCCACCACCGGCCAGCGGCACGAACAGCAGGAACGACACCCCGGCGATGCCGGTGCCGAGCGCGAACTTCAGCGGCGACGACGGCTGCCGGTCACCCAGCTTCGTCCAGACCGCCGCCACCACCGGCGCGAGCAGCAGGATGAACACCGGGTTCACCGAGTTCATCCAGGACACCGGCATCTCCCAGCCGAACAGGTTCCGGTCCAGCCGCTCGTCGGTGTACGCCGCGATCACGGTGAACTGCTGCTGGAACAAGGCGAAGAACGCGGCGCTGGCGATGAACATCGGGATGAACGAGGTGACCCGCCTGCGCTCCACCGGAGTGGTCTTCTTGCTGGTGAGCAGCATCGCGAAGTAGGCGACCGAAGCGACCACGATGACCAGGATGGTGCGGTCGGACAGGTTCTCCGCGGTGACGAACCCGGTCAGCACGGCGACCACGATCAACGCGGCCACCAGGACCACCACGCCGAGCACCAGCGGACGCCGGTTCGCGGGCAGCGGGTTCGGCACCACCCGGCCGCTCTCGGGCAGGTTCTTCCGCCCCAGCGTGTACTGCACCAGCCCGGCCGCCATGCCGATCGCGGCCAGCCCGAAGCCGTAGTGGAAGCCCAGTTCCTCCTGCGCCAGCCCGGTGAGCAGCGGGCCGATCCAGCCACCGAGGTTGACGCCCATGTAGAACAGGGTGAAGCCGCCGTCGCGCCGTTCGTCGTGCTCGCCGTAGAGGCCGCCGACCAGCGCGGTGGCGTTGCCCTTCAGCCCGCCGCTGCCCAGGGCGACGCACACCAGGCCGACGCCGACCCCGGCGTACCCCGGGAGCAGCGCGAGGCTGATGTGCCCGGCCATGATCAGCAACGCGCTGTAGAACAGCGTGCGCTCGGAGCCGAGCAGGCGGTCGGCGACCCAGGCGCCGACCACGGTGGAGAGGTAGACCAGGCCGCCGTAGGCGCCGACGATGCCGAGCGCGGTCGACTGCTCGAGGCCGAGGCCGCCTTCGGTGGTGGCGTAGTAGAGGTAGATGGCGAGAATGCCCTGCATTCCGTAGAACGAGAAGCGTTCCCACATTTCGACGCCGAAGAGGTTCGCCAGCCCTCGTGGGTGCCCGAAGAACCCCTTGTCCTTGCCCACCTCGGTAGAGGTTTTACTCACGATGTGTCCGTCCTGTTCCGAGACATCGTTGTTCGAAAACGTTGTCGAAGCGCATGGTAGGACCGCCGGTGAACAACGAACAGGTCCGGTCGTCCTGACGGTGCCGTCTGACAAGTCACGCGTGTCGAGGCCCACTCGCGCTACTGCGATGACCCTTTCGGGCGCTAAAATCCCGTAAAGGTGTGCCGGGAAGTCTGGTCGGCGACGGTTGACCCGACCCCGGAATCGGAGCTCGTGTGCACACCCCGGAATCCCGCTTCCCCGGCAAGGCCGCTGAATTCGCGCGTTACCTGCGTACCGAGACCACCGGCGGGCTGATCCTGCTCGCCGCCACCGCGCTCGCCCTGCTGGTGGCCAACTCCCCGCTCGGCGACGCCTACCGCGCCATCCGCGACTTCCAGCTGGGGCCGCACTTCCTGCACCTCGATCTGTCCATCGGGGACTGGGCGAAGGACGGCCTGCTGGCGTTGTTCTTCTTCGTCGCCGGGCTGGAGCTCAAGCGCGAACTGGTGGTCGGCGAGCTGTCGAAGGTCAAGCAGGCCGTGCTGCCGATCTTCGCCGCGCTCGGCGGCATGGTGGTGCCCGCGGTGCTCGCGCTGGGCATCGGCTGGGGCGAGCCGGGCATGGAGCGGGCTTGGGCCGTCCCGGTGGCCACGGACATCGCCTTCGCGCTCGGCGTGCTGGCGCTGACCGGGTCGAACCTGCCCAGCAGCGCCCGGGTTTTCCTGCTCTCGCTGGCCGTGGTGGACGACCTCGGCGCGATCCTCGTGATCGCCGTGGTGTTCACCACCGGTTTCAACCTGCTGGCCGGGGCGGTCGCGCTGGTCGCGCTGGCGGTGTACGCCTGGCTCCAGCACCGGCGGGTGCGCGCGTGGTGGTTGTACGTGCCGCTGGCGGTGATCACCTGGGTCGCGGTGCACTCGGCCGGCATCCACGCCACCATCGCCGGCGTCGCGCTCGGCCTGCTCACCCGCGTCCGCGCCGACGACGGTGAGGAGCACGCACCGGCGGTCCGGCTGGAGCACCGGCTGCAGCCGTGGTCGGCGGCGCTGGCCGTGCCGCTGTTCGCGTTGTTCGCCGCGGGCATCCAGATCGACGGCGACGCGCTCGCCTCGGTGTTCACCTCGGCGCTCCCGCTGGCGATCATGCTCGGGCTGGTCGCCGGCAAGCTGATCGGCATCTTCGGCGCCAGTGCGCTGGCCGTGCGGCTCGGCTTCGCCGCGAAACCGCGGGGCATGGGCTGGCGGGACATGGCCGCGTTGTCGGTGCTCGGCGGGGTCGGCTTCACCGTGAGCCTGCTGATCGCCGATCTCGCGTTGTCCGGAGCGCAGGCCGAGCAGGCGAAGGCGGCGGTGCTGATCGCCTCCGCGTTCGCCTCGCTCGCCGCGGCGGCCCTGCTGCTGCGGCGCAGCCGGGTGCACGGGGGTACCGGGAACACCGAAGTCACCGGGGACTGATGGCGCGCCCGCCGAGCCCGATCAGGCGACACGTGGCACGATGAACGCCGTGAGCAGCCCCAAGCACCAACTCAACGATGCCGATGGCATGGGCGCCGTCCCCTACCTCCCGCTGTCCGACGACCGCGAGCGCAACGGGGACCAGTCGATCGGTGCGCTGGTCAAGGACGCCACACAGCACCTGTCGACGCTGGTCCGCGCCGAGGTCGAACTGGCCAAGTCGGAGGTCGTCGGCGAGGTCAAGAAGGGCGTCAAGGGCAGCGTCTTCTTCCTCATCGCGCTGGTCGTCGCGCTGTACAGCTCGTTCTTCTTCTTTTTCTTCCTCGGTGAACTGCTGTCGGAGTGGCTGCAGCGCTGGGCCGCCTTCGGCATCGTGTTCGCGCTGATGCTGGTGGTCGCCGCGCTGTGCGGTTTCCTCGGCTACCGCAAGGTGAAGAAGATCCGCGCGCCGGAACGCACGATCGACAGCGTCAAGGAGACCGCCGCCGCGCTGAAGCCGCGCCAGCATTCCGGGGACGGCCTCCCCGCGGTGCGCGACTGAGCCAGCCGTGCGAGCTGGTCCCGATCCGTCGATCGTGCGGATCGACGGGCCCTGGACCCACCGCGACGTCTCGGCCAACGGCATCCGGCTGCACGTCGCCGAACTGGGCACCGGGCCGCTGGTGCTGCTGCTGCACGGGTTCGGCGAGTTCTGGTGGGCCTGGCACCGCCAGCTGACCGGGCTGGCCGAGGCCGGGTACCGGGTGGTCGCCGCCGATCTGCGCGGGTACGGGGATTCCGACAAACCACCACGCGGGTACGACGCGTGGACGCTGGCCGGTGACGTCGCCGGGCTGGTCAAGGCGCTCGGGGAACGCCGCGCGCACCTGGTCGGGCACGCCTGGGGCGGCCTGCTCGCCTGGACCGCGGCCACCCTGCACCCGCGGGTCGCCGCGTCGGTCGGCGCGCTCGGCGCCGCGCACCCGCTGGCCCTGCGTGGGGCGGTGGGCCGCACGCTCTGGCGCGCCAGGGGCGGCAACCAGGCGCGCGCGTTCGGCCACCTCTTCGGCTTCCAGGTGCCGATGGCGCCCGAACGCAGGCTGGTCCGGGACGACGCGGCCGAAGTGGAGCGGCTGATGCGCGGCTGGGCTGGTCCCAAGTGGACGGAAACCGCCGAGTTCGCCGAAGCGGCGGCGAGGTTCCGTGAAGCGATGCGGGTGCCCGGGGTGGCGCACAGCTCGCTCGAGTACTACCGCTGGGCCTTCCGCGCGCAGTTCCGCGGGGAGGGCAGGCGGTTCACCGAAGCCGCCGACAAGCCGAGCAGCGTGCCGGTGCTGCAGCTGCACGGCCAGGAGGACCGGTGCGTGCTGCCGCGCACGGCCGAGGCGTCACAACGCTGGCTCGGCCCGGATTCGGTGTTCACCTCACTGGCCGGTGTCGGCCACTACCCGCACCTCGAAGCGCCGAAGCGCACCACCGAGGTCCTGATCCAGTTCCTCGCCAAGGTCTAGGCGGCGCAGGGGCCGGTGCTCACCGCGGCGCCGTAGCCGGAGGCACCTGCCACCTCGGGGGCCACTTCGGCGGCGGTCAGCGTGAACCCGGTGTCCGGGTCCTCCACCGCCGCGCCGAACACCACGCCGATCACCTCGCCCTGCGGGTTGACCAGCGGTCCGCCCGAGTTCCCGCTGCGGATCCCGGCGCGCACGGTGAACACGTCCCGCTGCACGGTGTTGGTGTCGTAGATGTCCGGGCCGCGCAGGGTGATCCGCTGCCGCACGCGGGCCGAGGTGGCGGTGTACGGGCCGTCGAGCGGGTAGCCCAGCGCGATCGCGTCGTCCCCGGCCTGCGCGGGCTGGTCGGCGAACTCGAGCGGCTGGGCCTCCAGCCGCGGCACGGCGAGGATGGCGACGTCGGCCGCCGGGTCGAAGTGGACGACCCTGGCCGGGAGCCTGCCTTCGGGCGTCTCGACCGCGGTCTCGTCGGTACCGGCGACCACGTGCGCGTTGGTCATCACGCGCTGCGGCGCGATCACGAAACCGCTGCCCTCCAGCGCCCGGGAGCACGCGGGCGCGTTGCCGCGGACCTTCAGCACGCTGCCGCGCAGCTGCCGCACCACGGTGCTCGCCTGCAGGTTCTGGTCCGGCGGTGGCACGTCGGCCTTCGGCGCCTGCTGGAACGGGGCCACGATGGACGGGAAGCCCGAGGCGTCGAGCAGCTTGCGCAGTTCGTTCGGCAGGCCCTGCGCCGAATCCGGCATCACCTGGTCGACCCCGCCGAGCACGGTGGAGTTGTTGATCGCCTTGGCCAGCCCAGGCAGCCCGGCCACGCTGGTCAGCGGCACCGCGATCAGCCAGGCGACCACGAACACCACCAGGCCCTGCACGACCGCGCCGAGCGTGTTGTCCACCCCGGACAGCTTCGGCGAGCTGATCTTGTTGCGCAGCTTGCGGCCCGCCCACACACCGAGCGTCTCCCCCAGCGCCACCAGGAAGACCACCACGCCGACCACCACCGCCACGCGCAGCGCGGGGTTGTCGAACAGCTCCACGATCAGCGGTGCCAGCTGGATGCCCGCCACGGCGCCGAGCAGCACCCCGAGGAAGGCGGGCAGCGCGACGAGCACGCCCTGACGCGCCCCGGAGATGGCCGCCAGCACCGCCAGCAGCACCACGAGCACGTCGACCCAGTTCACGATCGCTCCCTCTCCACGGAGCCACCGTTGTACACCGCCCGCGACCGGGCCGCGTGCGCGGCCAGCGCGTCGTCGAGATCCCGCACGTCGGTCCGGTCCCAGTCACCGGTCCACCCGCCGAGCTGCAGCACGGTGGCCAGGAGGCCGGCCGTGAAGCCCCACACGAACAGCCCGTTCACCTCGAACACCGGTCCCACCCAGTCGTAGCCCTTGCGGCGCACCTGGAACCGGTTGGCCGGGTCGAGCAGGTCCTCGATCGCCACCCGCGCGACCGCCGCGGTCTCCCCCGGGTCTACGGCGTGCACCGGCGAAGGGTTCACCCAGTGCCCCAGCACCGGCGTGACCGAGAAGCCGGACACCGGTACCCACAGGTCCGGCAGCACGGCCACCGGGCGCACCCCGGACGGCACCACACCGGTCTCCTCCTCGGCCTCCCGCAGGGCCGTGCCGACCGGGCCGTCGTCGCCCTCGTCGGCACCCCCGCCGGGGAAGGCGACCTGACCGGCGTGCGAGCCGAGCGTGTCGGCGCGGCGCAGCAGCAGCACGTCCGGGCCACGCGGCCCCTCGCCGAACAGCACCAGCACCGCGGCCGGGCGCGTCTTCGCGCCCCGCGGCGGGTGGAACTTGGTGAACGCCGACGCGTCCACCTCACCGCTCGCGGCCACCAGCCCGCGCAGCCACTCCGGCACGCTCTCGACGTCGACCAGTGGTCCGGGTCCAGTCATGCCGAATACCTCGCGACGGCTTCGCGCACCTGCGCCACGTCGGCGAGCAGGCGCGGGTTTTCGATGAACCGGACCTCCCCGCCCGGGGTGACCAAATAGGACGCGGGCAGCGCCGGCGGCACCTTCAGCGCACCGCGCACCGGACCGGTCTGCCCCTCTCCGTCATACACCGCGGGCAGGCGCACCCCCAGCTCGGCGAGCAGCTCCAGGCCGTCCGACGGTGAGCTGGCGACCTGCACGGTGAGCACCCGCGCGGCACCCGGCTCGGCCGCGTAGGCGGCGAGCACCGGCAGCTCGGTGCGGCACGGCTGGCACCAGGTCGCCCAGACGTTGACCAGCGTCGGGCCGCTGCCCACGGCGGCCGCGAGGTCGACCGCCCCGCCGTCGCCGAGGCAGTCCGCGGACACCCCGGCGAGTGCTCGGCCCGGCGCACCGGCCGTGCACGCGGCCAGCGCCGCCTTCGCCCGCGCGGGCCCGAGGTCCTCCGACGGGGGTGTGGTGCGATTCACCTGCGGCAGCACCGCGACGAGCAGCGCGAGCACCAGCACCCCGGCCGCGACGGCCCACTTGGTCGCGGTGGTCAAGACTTCGTCACCATCGCCAGCAGGTGTTCGCGCTCCTCCCCCTTGACCAGCTTGGCGGCCTCTTCGAACCCGGTCGGCCCGGTGCCGTAGGACGGGCAGTCCCTGGCCAGCGGGCAGGCCCCGCAGGCGGGTTTGCGGGCGTGGCAGACGCGCCTGCCGTGGAAGATCGTCCGGTGGGACAGCATCGTCCACTCCTTGCGCGGGAACAGCTCGCCGATCGCGTGCTCGACCTTGACCGGGTCCTCCAGCTCGGTCCAGCCCCACCGGCGCACCAGCCGCCCGAAGTGGGTGTCCACCGTGATCCCCGGCACACCGAAGGCGTCCCCGAGCACCACGTTGGCGGTCTTGCGGCCGACCCCCGGCAGGGTGACCAGGTCGGCCTGGTTGCCGGGCACCTCGCCGTCGAACCGCTCGACCAGTGCGGCACCGAGGCCGAGCAGCGAGTTCGCCTTGGCCCGGTAGAAGCCGGTCGGCCGCAGGTATTCCTCCAGCTCGGCGCGGTCGGCACCGGCGTAGTCGGCGGCGGTGCGGTAGCGCGCGAACAACGCCGGGGTGACCTGGTTCACCCGGACGTCGGTGGTCTGCGCGGACAGCACCACGGCCACCAGCAGCTCCAGCGGCGTGGTGAAGTCCAGTTCGCAGTGCGCGCCGGGATACGCCTCGTCGAGGCAACGTTTCATCCGCCGGGCGCGTCTCACCAGTGCCAGCCGGCTTTCACCGTCGGCGGAACGGGCGGGGACGCCACCCTTGCGGGGGGCTTCACGGCTGTCGGGCGGCACCCCGATAGCCTACGGGCGCCGTCAGTTCAGGCGCGAAAAGGACCGAGCTGCAAGCGAGGATCTGGAAAGCTATGACCGTCTGGTTCGTCATCGCGGTACCGCTGGTGATCATGTTCTTCGCCCTGATCATGGAACGCGTGGAAACCCGCCTCCGGCACGTCGCGGTGCAGGAGGAAGAGGTCGAGCAGTTCCTGGAGCAGGCCCAGCCCAACGAGATCAGGGCGCTGCACGGCCACGGCATCGGCCGGGCGCTGGAGCTGTTCCGGCTGCGCCGGCTCGGTGGACGGGCGGCCAAGCTGCGGCCCCGCAAGGTGCGGAGTTAAGCTCTGCCGCCAACCGAGATCGTCTTTACTCCTCTCGTCCGGGTGACGGGCGGTGTCCGGGTGAACAACGATCGCCCCGCTCCGGCGAGCCATGAGGCGATCTCGCTGGCACGCCCTACACTGCAACGCAAGTGATCGGCGACACGCTCATCCGTCCTGGACCGCGCGTCGCCACCGATGAGGAGGCACGAGGTGGACGAAACCCTGGCCCGCGCGGGCATCTTCCAGGGGGTGGAACCTGCCGCGGCTGAGGCGCTGGCGCAGACCTTGGAGAGCGTCGAGTTCCCCCGGGGCCACGTGATCTTCAGCGAGGGCGAACCCGGCGACAAGCTCTACATCATCCAGTCCGGGAAGGTGAAGCTCGGCCGCAAGTCCGCGGACGGGCGGGAGAACCTGCTCCAGATCATGGGCCCGTCGGACATGTTCGGCGAGCTGTCGATCTTCGACCCTGGTCCCCGCACCTCCAGCGCCACCACGGTGACCGAGGTGCGCGCGGTGATGATGGACCGCCCGGCGCTGCGGCAGTGGATCTCCACCCGCCCGGAGATCGCCGAGCAGCTGCTGCGCGTGGTGGCCCGGCGGCTGCGCCGGACGAACAACATGGTCGCCGAACTGATCTTCACCGACGTGCCCGGCCGCGTCGCGCGGGCGCTGCTGCAGCTGGCCCAGCGCTTCGGCAGCCAGGAGGCCGGCCTGCTGCGGGTCACCCACGACCTGACGCAGGAGGAGATCGCCCAGTACGTCGGCGCGTCGCGCGAGACCGTGAACAAGGCGCTCGCCGACTTCGCGCACCGCGGCTGGCTGCGGCTGGAAGGCAAGAGCGTGCTGATCCTGGACCCGGAGCGGCTGGCTCGACGGGCCCGGTAGGGCCTTCGAAAACGCAACATGAGGGGCCGGGCGCCACCCCCGACGTGGCGCACCGGCCCCTCATGCCGTGCGCGGACCATCCCCCGACGATCCGCGCTCCCCGCCCTCCGGTCGCAGGCCCCGACCCTCATGCCGGAGGGAGCTGGGAAGTCTTGTTCAGTTCTGCCGATCCATCCACCATGAACGGCGTCCGCCGCTCACTTCAAGACCGTTCACCCTCAAGGACGCCAAGCGCCGTAGTTTGTTGCGCCGTTCAACCCAGAAATCGCGGGTTGTTACCCAACCGAGATACAATCGGCCCTTCGCGTCCGTGAGGACGTTGTCCTCGTGTCCTGTTCAACGGGCCGGTGCCCGGATTCATTCCCGTCTCACCGCACCCGCAAGCAAGATCTTTGGTCACAACTCGGTGACGGAGATCGCCGCACAATTTAGTGGTACATGCGTACCAGACCCGGCATACTGGTACGCATGTCCCACTCTGCCTCCGGCGGCACCACGCTGGCCGACTACCGGCGCGCGCTGACCGCGCCGGGCTCCCGCGGTCCGGTGGTCGCCTCCGTGCTCGCCCGGCTGCCGATCGCGATGATCGGCATCGCCGCACTGTTGTACGTGCAGCGGGAGACCGGCTCGTTCGCCGCCGCCGGACTGGTCTCGGCCGGTTCGCTGGTCGGCGTGGCGGCCGGCTCGGTGGTGCAGGGACGGCTGATCGACCGCTTCGGCCCGACCCGGCCGCTGCTGATCACCACCACCCTGTTCGCCGTCGCGGTGGCGACGTTGATCACCTTCATCGAAGCCGGCGCACCGACCCTGGTGCTGGTGCTGCTCGCCGGTGGCATCGGGATCACCGAGCCGATGGTGGGCTCGGCTTCGCGGGCGCTGTGGGGTCGCCTGCTGCCCGCCGGGCCGACCAGGGACGCCGCGTTCTCGTACGAGGCGATCAGCATGGAGGTCTTCTTCATCCTCGGGCCCGGGTTCGCCGGTGCGCTGGTGGCCGCGCCGTGGCCCGGTACCGGCCTGGTGCTCGGGGCGTCGGTGATGGTCGCCGGTTCGACGCTGTTCGCGCTGAGCCCGGTCGTCCGGGCCTGGGGCGCGGCACCGTCCCGGCCGCGCCCGCTGCTCGGTGCGCTGGCCAGCCCCGGGATGCGCACGCTCGCCGTGGCCGCGCTCGGCTTCGGTGTGGTGATCGGCTTCGTCGAGGTCGCGGTCCCCGCGTCGGCGACGAACGCCGGGCACGCCACGGTCGGCGGCCTGCTGCTCTCCGCCTGGTCGGTCAGCTCGGTGGTCTTCGGCGTGGCGTACAGCCTGCGCCCGTGGCCGCGGCCGATGCACCTGCGGCTGCCGGTGCTGCTCGGCGCGTTCGGCGCCCTGGTGGCGCTGCTGGCCCTGCCGTCCTCGCTGTGGGGCCTGGCGCTGGCCATGCTCGGCGCGGGCGCGTTGATCACCCCGCAGTCCACCGCCCACTCGGCGGCGATCGAACTGGTCGCGCCGGAGGGCACGGCCGCCGAGGCGTTCGGCTGGGTGATCACCTCGGTGACGCTGGGCCTGGCGTTCGGGCAGTCGGTCAGCGGTTACCTGGTGGAAGCGAGCGGGCCGGCCGCGTCGTTCCTGGCCGCCGGGGTGGCCGCGGTGGCGCTGGCCGCTGTGGTGTGGGGCCTGCGCCGGACCATCCGCCCGGCCACCGCCCCCGCACCGGCCGAACTCGCCGTGGCCACCGCCTGACCTCGAAACCCATGAAGTTCACCGCAGACGGCAACCGGCTGACCGCGGTCCACCAAGCACGCTGATCGCCCGACACCCCACGTCCGTTCAGTGGCGTGGCGGTGGGGACACCACTCCGGGTTCAGCCTTCGACCGAGCGGGCAACCCGATGACCTGGAGCAGGGGCCCCAGGTCGTCGAAGTCGCACGAGTTCCTGGTCACCAGCGGAAGGCGGTGGCTGGCGGCTACGGCCGCGATCAGCAGATCCACGCGGCGCCGCCGAGGGCTTCTGCCCGTTTCCAGCGCCATGGCGTAGAGCTGGCCGTACGTGCGGGCCGCTGCCGGGGAGCCAGTGTGATCGAGCTGACGGCCACATCGCTGCCGGGCGGCAGATCTCCTCGCTCCGGCGGGTCGATGACCGCGGACGTGTCGAGCAAGACTCGCGGCCGTGCTGTGGTCATCGCGCCTGCGCGCCTTCACCGGCGGCCCGGAACGGATCGGGATCCACCACCGCGTCCAGATCGGCGAAGAACTCCTCGGGATCCGTCCGGGGCAGGTCGGCGAGCGGGTCGCAGAAATCTTCGGCAGGCACGAACTCCGGACGGTCGCTGTGCGGCACCAGGTCAGCGATCGGTGTGCCGTTCCGGGTCAACACGAAGCTCTCCCCGTTCTCGACCGCACGCGTGATCGCGGGGGTGTCATTGCGCAGTTCGCGTTGCGTGATCTTGGTGGCCACCGTTCCCGCCTAGCCCGCCCGGAGACCCAATTCGCCACGAAACGCTACAACGTACGCAGGTAGTCCAGCTGGGCTCGGACGCTGTGCTCCGCCGGAACCCACAAAGCGCGATCCACATCCGCGTACACCAACTCGACCACCTGCCGCGGCGTGGCGTCGGGGCCGAGTCGCCGCAGGGCGGCTCGGACCTGGTCCAGTCGCTGCTCGCGGTGGGTCAGGTACTCGCGGGCGGTGGCGGGCAGGTCCGCCAGCTCCGGGCCGTGGCCCGGCAGGCCGGGGGTGCCGTCCGGGAGTGAAGCCAGCAGGCGCAGGGAACGCAGGTAGGCGCCCAGGTCGTCGAGCACGGTGGTGCCGCGGCCCAGGATGGTGTCGCCGGTCAGCACCTCGCCGCCCACCCGGAACGAGACCGAGTCGGCCGTGTGCCCCGGCGTGTGCAGCACGCCGATCTCCAGCCCCGCCACCGCGATGACCTCGTCCGCGACCAGGGGACCCGCACCCGAGCAGAGCGAAGCGTCGAAGGCCCGCACCGGGGCGGACACCTCCGCGGCCAGCCAGGGCGCGCCGTCGGCGTGGTCCGGGTGGTGGTGCGTGAGCAGGATCAGCGAGACCGGCGCCGAAGCGGCCAGCAGCGCCAGGTGCGCCCGATCGTCGTAACCGGGGTCGACGATCACGCACGACGAGGCACCCGGCGCCCGCAGCACCCAGCTGTTCGTGCCCTCCAGCGTCATCGACGACGGGTTGTTCTCCAGCAGCACCGACGCCGTGGCCGTGACCGGGCGCAGCACACCGTAGGCGGGATGGGTCACGTCGGCTCCAGCACGATCCGGGCCCGGTCACCCTCGCGGACCAGGGTCGGCGTGATCTTCTTGATCGAACGCTCCGCCGTCAACGCCTCCCGCACACTGGTGAACTCGCCGATCTCGGTCAGCGTGAACCAGGTCGGCGGCATCAGCGTGCTGCGCCCGGCTTCGGCGTCACCCAGCGCGGCCGCGGCGGGCTGCCAGCCGGAGGCGTCGGCCTCGGTGGTGGCGCCGTCGGCCCGCTGGCCTTCGGGCAGCGCGGCGACGAAGAACCGTGTGTCGTAGCGCCGCTTCTCCTGCGGCGGCGTCACCCAGTTCGCCCACGGGCGCAGCAGGTCGGCCCGCAGGGTCAGCCCCGCCTCGGCCAGGAACGCCGCCAGCGACTGCTCACGCGACACCAAACGCTCACGCGCACCGTGGAATTCGGCGGTGTCCGCCACCACCGAGGACTCGGTGCCGGCCAGCAGCACACCGGATTCCTCGAAGGTCTCCCGCACGGCGGCGCACACCAGTGCACGAGCGAGCGATTCGGAGCAGGAGAACTTCGACGCCCACCAGGCCGCGTCCGGCCCGGCCCAGCTGATCGACGCGTCCGCGTCCCGCTTGTCCACCCCGCCACCGGGGAACACCGTCATCCCGGCGGCGAAAGCCATCGCGGCCACGCGCCGCTGCAGGAACACCTCGACGCCCGAGCCGCCCTCGCGGAGCAGCACGACCGTCGCGGCGTCCTTGGGAGTGGCCGGTGGCCCCTCCGGCGTCGGCAGGTCCGAGGACGACGTCAGCGGCATCTTGGTGAGGTCGACGACGACCTCGTCGGGGAGTTCGGCCACGCCCGCAACATACGTCACCCGCGTCGCCCGAACCGCCTCAGGCGCCGGAGAAACCGTCCACCCAGCGGCGGTTCTCCCCACCCCGGCCCGCCCCGTTCAGGCGCAGGCGCGCCGCTTCCGCCCGTTCCCGCTGGGCCAGCTCCGCGTGCAGCTCCCGGAGGAGCTGGCGGTCCCGGTCGCTGAGTTTTGGGTCGTTCAGGTCCAGTTCCGGCAGCTCGACGACGTCGCCGCCGGGCAGCTTCGCCGAAGCGATCGCGCGCCCGGTCTCCGGGTCTTCGGCCAGCGCACGCCGCAACTGCGCGACCTCGGCCGAGCTCATGTCCGTGGTGCTCTCCACGCCGCTGGAGTACTCGGCCTGGTGGCTGAGTGCCTCCTGCCGTGCGGCGGTGATCGCAGGAGGCTCAGCTTTTCCCACCGGAGCGGGTTCCGGGGCCAGTGGCGGCTCGGGGCGCTGGACCTGCTCGGTGCGGTGCTCGGTGACGGGCGGCGGTTCGGGCGCGGACAGCCGGTCGTCGGTCAGTTCGTGCCGGGGCTTCGACTCGGCGGAAGCCACCGGCGCCGGGGTGTGCACGGCGGCCTTGGCCGGAGCGGCAGGCACCGACGGCGGCGCCTGGCTGCCCGACGGCGCCGTACCGGCGTGCCACGCCCGGTTCGCCGAGGTCATCGCGTGCTTGTAGTAGCCGGTGCGGTCGGCGCCCGGCCCGGTCACCTCGACCACGGACCGGATGCCCACCCGGCGCAGCGCGGTGTCCACCCGGAAGGCCACCGCGGGCGGGTGCCCCTCGGGGCCGATCTCCACCAGCACCACGCGCTGCGGCAGCGGACCCGGCACGCTGCCCGCCGGGGTGTTCCGCCACACCGCGTGCACCGAACGCAGGTCCGGCAGCACCTGCAGCGCCCGGTCCAGCGCGTCGGCGATGCCGCGCTCCGGCTCGTTCTCCCCGGAGAACCGGTGGTTCACCTCGGGTTCGTTCTCGTCGATGAGCACCTCGTCGACCAGTGTGGCGTCCGAGCGGCTCATCTCCAGGATCAGCGCGAGTTCGCGCTGCTCGACGGAGCGGACCGGGATCTTGCCCGCGATCAGCGCGCCGGCGGTCAGTTCGGCGGCCTCGTCGAGGCGCGAACGCGCGACCAGTTCCCGTGCCTCGGACAGCGCACTGTCGTCGAGGCGGCCGGCCATGGCGAGCAGCAGGTTGTGCAGCCGGAGCGGCACACCGAGCCCGTCGTGGGCCTCCACCATCGCGATCTCTCCCTCCAAGCTCGCTGGAGGTAGCGAGCGTTACGCGGCGACGAGTCGGTGCCCGGCATCCACGGCACCCACGCAGACGAGTTCGGAGTTCGCCAGCGCGGCTCGGTGGTACTCGGGGAGTTCGAACCGCGGCGGGAGCACTTCGATGCTGGGCTCCTCGTCACCCAGCACACGCAAAACCCGCTGCAGCTCACCGGTCAGCCTCGGCATTCCGGACACCGCGCTCACCAAGAGGACCCTCTTGGGCTCGCGATCACCCGGAGTGCCGTTATGCCGCCAGCTCGCCCGCACCTCACCCACGTCTGGGCGACCACGCAACGTTGCGTGCACGACCACGGACACAGAGTCGACGGAGTTCACCCGATCGGGGGCACTCTTCGTGAATGTGTACCGGTTCTCGCTGCCGTCGTCTACCCCGAGGGTGGAACTGACCTGGTGCCAATCGGCGCCGTGCGGAATCAATCCAGCGACGAGCAGCCGGTACTCCGGCTGGTCCAGGTCGATGCTGTGCTTGAGCAAAGATCTTGGAATGGTCCGGGCGAGGGTGGCCATCGCGCCCTCGGCGAGCCAGTCGCGGAACCGCCAGAGCGTCTTGTCCGGCAGGCGCCCGGCCAGCCGGAGGAGCAGCTCGTGCGTCGCCTGCTCGATATCGGGGTCCATCAAGACACCTCCACGATGACTTCGATCTCCACGGGTGCGCCCAGCGGCAGCTCGGCCACGCCGACCGCGGACCTGGCGTGCACGCCCGCCTCGCCGAAGACCTCGCCGAGCAGCTCCGAGGCACCGTTGATCACGGCGGGCTGCCCGGTGAACCCCTCGGCGGAGGCGACGAAGCCGACCACCTTGACCACGCGGGTGATCGAGTCGAGGCCCACCAGCGCGTCCACCGCGGCGAGCGCGTTCAGCACGCAGGTGCGCGCGTGCGACTGGGCCGCCTCGGGGCTGACCTCGGCGCCGACCTTGCCGGTGGCGGACAGCTGGCCGTCGACGAACGGGAGCTGGCCCGAGGTGAACACGTGCGAGCCGCTGCGGACGGCGGGCACGTAGGCGGCGACCGGTGCGGCCACCCCCGGCAGCTCGATGCCCAGCTCCGCGAGCCTGGCTTTCCAGCTCATGCTCAGCCCTTCTCCCGCTTCAGGTAGGCGACGTGCTGTTCCCCGGTCGGGTTCGGCAGCACGGTGACCAGTTCCCAGCCGTCCTCACCCCACTGGTCGAGGATCTGCTTGGTCGCGTGGATCAGCAGCGGAACGGTGGCGTACTCCCATTTGGCGCTCATGGCCGCGAGCGTAACGACCCCGTCCAGACCGCCGGGGACGAACCCGCGTCCGGCCAAGATGGTGAATTCCTCCCCGGACCGGGGTGGAATGTGGGCCACTTCACACTCCGGGCTGGCGCTAGGTTCTACTGGGTGGAGACCTGGCGGATCGTCGCGGCGGCGTTGCTGGCCCTGCCCGGACTGGCCGCGGTGCCGATGATCATGGCGAAGGTGCGTGATCGGACACAGTCCTCGGCCTCGGTGGCGACCTCCGGCGCGGTCTCGCTCACCGCGCTCGCCGTGCTCACCCTGCTGGTTCTCACCGTGCTGCCCCCGCCGGTGAGCTGGACGGCGGCGGTGGTGGTGCTCGCCGCGGTCGGCGTTCTGCTGCTGGCCGGGTAGGAGCTCATTTAGGCTGGCGAGGTGACCACACCCCTGGCCGGCTGGACCGACGAACTCGCCAGAGCCCGGCTCCACTTCGTCACCGGCAAGGGCGGGACCGGGAAGACCACGCTCGCCGCCGCGCTGGCGCTGGCACTGGCGCACGGGGGCCGCCGGGTGCTGCTGGTCGAGGTCGAGGGCAGGCAGGGGGTCGCCCAGCTCTTCGACACCGAACCGCTGCCCTACGCCGAGCAGCGGATCGCCTCCGCGCCGGGTGGCGGGGAGGTCCGCGCGCTGCACATCGACGCCGAGGCCGCGCTGCTCGAGTACTTCGAGATGTTCTACAACCTGGGCTTCGCCGGCCGGACGCTGCGCCGGATGGGCGCCATCGAGTTCGCCACCACGCTCGCGCCCGGCCTGCGCGACGTGCTGCTCACCGGCAAGATCAAGGAGTGCGTGCGGCGCACCGAATCCGACGGCCGCTACAGCTACGACGCGGTGATCGTCGACTCCCCGCCCACCGGGCGCGTGGTCAAGTTCCTCGACGTCACCAAGGCGCTGACCGACCTGGCCAAGACCGGCCCGATCCGCGGCCAGGCCGAGGGCGTGGTGCGGCTGCTGCACTCCGGTGAAACCGCCGTCCACCTGGTCACCCTGCTCGAAGAGATGCCGGTGCGCGAGACGGTCGAGGCGGTCGCCGAACTCGACGGCGCCGACCTGCGCCCCGGCGCGGTGCTGGTGAACCGGGTCCGCCCGCCGCGCCTGCCCGCCCGCTCGGTCACCGCCGCGGCCGACGGCCGGGTGGACGCCTCCCGCGTGCGTGCCGGGCTCACCTCGGCCGGGCTCGAGCTGGGTGAGGACACTTTGGACGCGCTGGTCGAGGAGACCGTGGAGCACGCCATCCGCGTGGCCGCCGAGCAACGCGCCCGCGAGCAGCTGGCCGAAGCCGACCTGCCGACCATCGAGCTGCCCGACCTGACCGACGGGGTGGACGTGGCCGCGCTCTACGACCTCGCCGAGGCACTGCTGGAACAGGGGGTGCGCTGATGGCCGAGACGCTCGACGTGTTGAACACCGACGCCCTGATCGACGACGAGAACACCCGCGTGATCGTCTGCTGCGGTTCCGGCGGCGTCGGCAAGACCACCACCGCGGCCGCGCTGGCCCTGCGGGCCGCCGAGCGCGGCAGGCAGACCGTGGTGCTCACCATCGACCCGGCCCGCCGCCTCGCCCAGGCGCTCGGCCTGCGCGAGCTGGGCAACCACCCGAAGCAGGTCAGCGTCGACGGCTTCGAGCCCAAGGGCGAGCTGTGGGCGATGATGCTCGACATGCGCCGCACCTTCGACGACATGGTGCGCGTGCACGCCGGGCCGGAACGCGCCGAGCAGCTGCTGGCGAATCCCTTCTACCAGACCATTTCCACCTCGTTCGCCGGGACGCAGGAGTACATGGCGATGGAGAAGCTGGGCCAGCTCGCCGCCACCGGCGACTGGGACCTGATCATCGTCGACACCCCGCCCAGCCGGTCGGCGCTGGACTTCCTGGACGCGCCGACCCGGCTGTCCACCGCGCTCGACGGCCGGATGATCCGGCTGCTCACCGGACCGGCGAAAGCCGGCAGCCGCGGCCTCCGCAAGGTGGTCAGCGCCGGGTTCAGCATGTTCGCCAAAGCCGTCTCGACGATCATCGGCGGCCAGCTGCTGGCCGACGCCTCGGCGTTCATGCAGGCCTTCGACACCATGTTCGGCGGCTTCCGCGAGCGGGCGCGCAAGACCGCCGAACTGCTGCGCTCGCAGGGCACCGCGTTCGTGGTGGTGGCCGCGCCGGAGCCGGACGCTCTGCGCGAGGCCAGTTACTTCGTCGACCGGCTGTCCGAAGAGGCCATGCCGCTGGCCGGGCTGGTGGCGAACCGGACCCACCCGGTGCTCGCCGACCTGTCCGCGCCCAAGGCGCTCGCCGCCGCGGACTCGCTCGAGCGCGCGGACAACGCGGACACCGCCCCGCTGGCGGCGGCCGTGCTGCGGCTGCACGCCGACCGGGTGGCGCTGGCCGACCGCGAACGGCGGCTGCTGGCCCGGTTCACCAAGGCCCATCCGGGGGTCCCCGTGGTGGGGGTGCCCGCGCTGCCGAGTGACGTGCACGACCTCGACGGCCTGCGTGACATCGGGGACCGGCTGGCCGGCGGTTAACCGACCCTGGCCGCGGCCACCTCGTCGAGGCCGGCGAACTCGCGCTTGGCCGTCATCAGCAGCTCCTGCCAGGAACCCACGTCCGGGCGGCGGCGCAGCAGCGCGCGGCGCTCCCGTTCGGTCATCCCGCCCCACACCCCGAAGCTGATCCGGCTGTCGAGTGCCTCGGCCAGGCATTCGGTGCGCACCGGGCACCCCATGCAGACGAGCTTCGCGCGGTTCTGCTCGGCACCGCGGACGAACAGCTCGTCCGGATCGGTGTCCCGGCAGGACGCGTTCACTCGCCAATCCGACTGGTTGTTTTCCATGCCCCCAAGCTCCCTACCTGTTCGATCCCGCAGGCGGGCCTCCCCGAGGTGCAGCTTAGCCACCCTGGGCACCCGCGAGCCGGTCTCTCCCGCTGCTCACGTCGACCCGGAGCCCTCCCTTGGCCACCGGTACCGCCGAACCGACCAGTCCGCACCACTGCCGGACTAACCCATCCGTTGGCTTCTTCCGTGAGATGTGACGGACTGTATTGGCCATCGGTTCCCCCGCCAAGTTGCCGGTCGTCTTTCGTTACCTCTGCACACGCCAGGCGGGGTGCCTCGGCCCACGCGTAGGCTGTGATCCGTGCGGAAAGCTGACGGACTGTTCAAACTGCTCGGCCTCTGCCTGCTCGCGGGGGTGCTGGTCGCCGGGGTGCTGTTCCCGGTCGCCGGGGCCGCGGGGGTGGTCTCCAACCAGGCGAGCGAGACCGTCGACAGCATGTCGTCGGACCTCGCCACCGACCCCCCGCCGCTGGTCACCACGGTGACCGACCGGGACGGCAAGCCGATCGCGACGCTGTACTCGCAGTACCGGATCCCGACCGCGGCGAACGAGATCTCCGACGCGATGAAGTGGGCGCTGATCTCGGTCGAGGACCGCCGTTTCTTCGAGCACCGCGGGGTCGACTGGAAGGGCACCATGCGCGCGGCGATCTCCAACGCCAGCGACGGTGACACCCAGGGCGCCTCCACGCTGACCCAGCAGTACGTGAAGAACTACCTGATCAACGTGGTCTACCGGGACAACAAGGTCGGTCAGGAAAAAGCCCAGGAAGCTTCCATTGCGCGGAAGCTCAAGGAAGCCCGGATCGCCATCCAGCTCGAAACGAAGATGAGCAAGGAACAGATCCTGGCCGGTTACCTGAACGTGGTCGAGTTCTCCCGGCAGATCTACGGCATCGGCGGGGCCGCCAAGGCGTACTTCAACAAAACGCCGAAGGAACTCGACGCCAAGGAATCGGCGTTGCTGGCCGGGCTGGTGAACAACCCGATCATGTTCGACCCGTGGAAGAACCCGGAGCGCGCCACCGAGCGCCGCAACCTGGTGCTCGACCGCATGGTGGACAACTTCAAGCTGGACCGCGCGGACGCGGAGAAGCTGAAGAAGGAACCGCTCGGCGTGGTCGAGGGCGCCCCGAGCAAACCGGCCGCGAACTGCACCGGCGCCGGTCCGGAGAACGGGTTCTTCTGCCAGTACGTCGAGGACTACCTGCTCAAGACCGGGATGAACAAGGACGACCTGTACACCGGCGGCTACACCATTCGCACCACCATGGACCAGCGCGCCAACCACGAGGCCAAGGTGTCCGCGGAAACGCAGGTGAAGAAGAACCAGAAGAACGTGGCGAACACGCTTTCCCTGGTGAAACCCGGCAAGGACCGGCACGAGGTGGTGGCGCTGGCGGCCAACCGCGACTACGGGACGGATGCCGATCGCGGGCAGACCACGTACGCCCTGCCCTCGGGCATCTACAACACCGGTGGCGCGGGCTCGAGCTACAAGATCTTCACCGCCGCGGCGGCACTGGAAAAGGGCGTCGCCGGCATCTACAGCAACGTGCAGACCCCGAGTTCGTACACCTCGAGGGTGTTCACCGGTGGTGGGCCGCAGTGCCCGACGGTGGCCCGCGGCACCCGTGCCTACTGCCTGACCAACTCCAGTGAGGGCTACGGCGGTTCGATGACGCTGCAGAACGCGCTGGCGACCTCACCGAACACCGGTTTCGTCATTCTCGAGGAACAGACGGGCATGGGCCCGGTGGTGGAAATGGCCAGCAGGCTCGGCCTGCGGGAAACGATGGCCAGCAACCTCGGCGGCGGCGCGGTGAAACCGGATTCGAAGGAATCGGGTGAGAACGTCAGCCAAGCCACCTTCTTCGGCCCGAGCGACCGCTCGCCCGGCCAGGGTTCGTTCACCCTCGGCCCGAGCCCGACCTCCGGGCTGGAACTGGCGAACGTCGCGGCCACCATCATGAGCGGCGGGGTGTGGTGCCCGCCGACGCCGATCGCGCAGGTGCTCGACCGCGACGGCAAGCCGGTGCCGATCAAGGAACAGGCGTGCGAGCAGGTGATCGAGGAGCCGCTGGCGAACACGCTCGCGGTCGGCATGAGCAAGGACGAGATCCCGCCGGGCACCTCGGCGGCCGCGGCGCAGGGCGTGGGCTGGAACCGGCCGATGATCGGCAAGACCGGCACCACCCAGGGCAACGGTTCGGCGACCTTCGTCGGCGCCACCCCGCAGCTGGCCGGTGCGGCCATGGTGTTCCGGCCGGAGGGCGGCCGGGGCGGCATCTGCGACGGCGGCGTCGGGAACGTCTACACCTGCGGCACCGGGAACATGTTCGGCGGGAAAACCCCGGCGCGCACGTGGTTCGGGGCGATGTCGAAGATCCTGGAGGGGCAGGACGCCCCGCCGCTGCCGCCGTCCGACCCGCGCTTCGAACGCGCCGGGCGCCGCTGATCGGTAGGCCGTTGAGACGACATCCTCACCCGGGCAGGGCGTTGACACCGTATTGTGGACAACGTGAGCACGCAGGGTAGCACTGAGGACACGGGACAGCGGGGCAGGCGGATCCGCAACTTCGCGCTGGGCACGGTCGCACTGGGTGCGGCGGGCATCGGTTACGCCGCCGGGATCGAGCGCAGGCGCTGGACCCTGCGCACCGAGGAAATCCCCGTGCTGGCACCGGGTTCGCGCCCGATCAAGGTGCTGCACATCTCCGATCTGCACATGGTGCCCGGGCAGCGCTCGAAGCAGGAGTGGGTGGCCGCGCTCAGCGAGCTGAAGCCGGACCTGGTGGTCAACACCGGCGACAACCTGGCGCACCGGCAGGCGGTGCCGTCGGTGCTGCGCGCGCTCAACCCGCTGCTCGGGGTGCCCGGCGTGTTCGTCTTCGGCAGCAACGACTACTACGGGCCGAAGCCGAAGAACCCGGCGCGCTACCTGATGCCGAAGGGCCGCAACAAGCGGATCCACGGGCTGCACCTGCCGTGGCGGGACCTGCGGGCCGCGCTGATCGAGCACGGCTGGCTCGACCTGACCCACGTGCGGCGCACCGTGGAGGTCGCCGGGCAGCAGGTGTTCGCGGCCGGGGTGGACGATCCGCACCTGCACCGCGACCGGTACGCCGACATCTCCGGCGAGGCCGACCGCGGGGCCGCGCTGCGCATCGGCGTCACGCACTCGCCGGAGCCGCGGGTGCTCGACCCCTTCGCCGCCGACGGTTACGACCTGGTGCTCGCCGGGCACACCCACGGCGGTCAGCTGCGCATCCCGGGGTACGGCGCGCTGGTGACCAACTGTGAGCTGGACCGCAGCCGCGCCCGCGGGTTGTCGCGGTGGGGCGCGAACATGTGGCTGCACGTTTCCGCTGGTCTGGGCACGTCCCCGTACGCACCGGTGCGGTTCGCGTGCCCGCCGGAAGCGAGCCTGCTGACGCTGGTGGCGCGGGACGAGCAGCCGGCCGGACTCCAGAAGGCCACCCGCCGCAAAGCCCGCACGGACGTCCGCTAGACTTCTCCACGACCCGTTAAGCAGTACCTCGGGGTGTGGCGCAGCTTGGTAGCGTGCCTCGTTCGGGTCGAGGAGGTCGTGGGTTCAAATCCCGCCACCCCGACGCACGAAAAGTGGGAAGACCCCTGTTCGCGGAAAGCGCGAACAGGGGTTTTTTCGTGCGGTGCTTTTCTGGGGGTCGAACCCCCAGGCCCCCGCCAGGGGCGAGCCCCCTGGACCCCCGGCTGGGCGCGGGTGCCGTCGGACTCCCGGTGAGTGCAGGTGTTCCCCGCCCGTGGGGTTGCTTGTTGTCGGGGTGTGGCGAGGAGTGGTCAGCGGTTGGCGATCACGTCGACCCAGCACTGGCTGAACTGGCCATCGCCGCCTCGGGACCAGACCCAGGCGCTGCGGGCGGCGCTGGCCAGCTGCGGGTGGTCGGCGCCCGCCGACTCCAGCCCGGCGATCAGCCCGTTCTCCACCTCCCGCGACAGCTCCCGGTAGGTCAGGTCGGCGCGGTACCGCACGTGCTCGCGCACCCCGCCGAACCCCGCCCCGGCCACCTTGTCCGCGATGTGGCGCCCGGCGAACGGGTCCCCGCCGTCCCGGCGGCGCAGCAGGTAGTACCCCCGCAGCGCGGCCACCACGTTCGCCGTCTTCGGCCGCAGCTTCGCCCGGCTCCAGTCCGGTGTGGACAGAGCGAGCACCCCACCGGGCCGCAGCACCCGCCACAGTTCGGCCAGCACCTGCTCGGCCCGCGCGACCGTCTCGAACAGGCCGTGCGCGAAGGCGAGGTCGAAGCCGCCCTCCGGCAGCGGCAGGGCGTACTCGGAACCGGCCACGAAGTCCACTGTGGAGGATCCGACGGCGTACCCGGCGGTGTCGCCGACCGGGCCGGGCACGTGGTCCACGCCGACCACCCGCAGTTCGTCGGCGGCCGAGGCCAGTCCGTGCGTGGTCACGCCGGTGCCGCAGCCGAGGTCGAGCACGCGCATACCGGGCCGGAGCCAGCGCAGGGCGAACGCCGTCCGCTCGGCGCCGACGCGCGCGGACACCTCGGACAGCTCGAACGGGGGCCGTCCCGGCGCGAATGCCTCCTGCACCCCGCACACAGTACGGCCAGACCCCGCCCCCGTCCGAGAAAAAGATTGCCGAACCCGGGGTCCCCACCCCGATGGCCCAAGCTGGCAGGATCGAGCCGTGAGCACCCCGTACCCACCCGCACAGGTCCCCGACCGCCTCTTCGACGACGAGGCGGCCGAAGCGCGGTGGCGCGCCCGCTTCGGTGCGTCCCGGATGTCGGCGCCCGACTGGGCCATCGACGCCCCGGACGCCAGCGTCTACGTCTCCAACGCCAGCGGCGTGTGGGAGGTCTACGCCTGGAACCGCGCCACCGGCACGCACCGCCGCGTCACCGACCGGCCCAACGGCACCCTGCACGCGGTGCCCTCGCCGGACGGCCGGTGGATCTGGTGGTTCAACGACACCGACGGCGACGAGTTCGGCTCGTGGGTGCGCCAGCCGTTCGACGACGAGCAGGCCGCCACGCCCGCGGTGCCGGACGTGCACGACGGCTACTCCGCCGGGCTCGACATCGGGCACCGGATCGTGGTGGTCGGTGTGTCCACCGACGACGGCAGCGAGTTGTTCGCGCACACCGGCGGGCAGACGAAGTCCTTCTACCGCCACCACGACGACGCCGGCATCGCCGGGCTGTCCCGCGACGAGGCGCTGGTCGCCATCTCACATTCCGAGCACGGTGACTCGCGCCACCCCGCGGTCCGGGTGCTGCGCACCGAGGACTTCACCGCCGTCGCCGACAAGTGGGACGGCGAGGGCAAGGGCCTGACCCCGCTGGAGTTCTCACCGGTCTCCGGCGACCAGCGGCTCCTGCTGCTGCACGAGCGCCGCGGCCGGGAGGAGCTGCTGGTCTGGGACACCGCCGCGGACACCGAGACCGAACTCGAACTGGACCTGCCCGGTGAGGTCAGCGCCGGCTGGTACCCGCGGGCCGACGCGCTGCTCGTGGTGCACTTCCACCAGGGCCGCAGCTCGCTGCACCGCTACGACCTGTCCACCGGTGAGCTGTCCTCATTGGACACCCCGCCGGGGCGGATCGGCGGGGCCGGCGTGCGGCCGGACGGCACGGTCGAGTACTCGTGGTCGAACGCGGCGAAGCCGCCGGTGATCCGCGCCCGCACCGCCGACGGTGAGGAGAGCGTGCTGCTCACCCCGCCGGGTGAACCCGCGCCCGAATCGGCGCCGGTGGCCGACGCCTTCGTCGAAGGGGCCGGCGGGCGCATCCACGCGCTGTACTCGCGGCCCGTCGACGCGCCCGACAGCCCGCTGCCGACGGTGTTCGCCCTGCACGGCGGTCCGCACGCGGCCGACGAGGACCGGTTCTCCGCCTACCGGGCGGTCTGGCTGGACGCCGGGTTCGCCGTGGTCGAGGTGAACTACCGGGGGTCCACCGGTTACGGCTCGGCGTGGCGGGACGCGATCGAGGGGCGGCCGGGGCTCACCGAACTCGAGGACGTGGCCGCGGTGCACGACTGGGCGGTCGAGAGTGGACTGGCGGATCCGGCGAAGTGCGTGGTCAACGGCGCTTCCTGGGGCGGCTACCTGGCGCTGCTGGCGCTCGGCACGCAACCGGCTCGCTGGGCGGTCGGCATCGCCGGGGTGCCGGTGGCCGACTACGTCGCCGCCTACGAGGACGAGATGGAGCAGCTGCGCTCGTTCGACCGCGCGTTGTTCGGCGGCTCACCGGACGACGTGCCCGCCATCTACCGCGACTGCTCGCCGATCACCTACGTCGACGCGGTCGCCGCACCGGTGCTGGTGCTGGCCGGGGACAACGACCCGCGCTGCCCGATCCGGCAGATCGAGAACTACCTGGACAAGCTGGGTGCGCGCTCGGCGCCGTACGAGTTCTACCGCTACGACGCGGGCCACGGCTCGCTGGTGATCGCGGAGACGATCAAGCAGACCGCCATCGAGGTGCACTTCGCGCAACGCGCCCTCGGCCTGCGGTGAAACACACCCGGGGCGGGGGGGGGGGGGGGGGGGGGGGGGGGGGGGGAGGGGGGGGGGGTGGGGGGGGAGGGGGGGGGGGGGTGGGGGGACCCCACCCGCGTCA